>NZ_JAWQUO010000040.1:0-42651 GCF_033446605.1 Iodobacter sp. CM08
TAATGCGTCTGGAAAATTGCCCAGACTTATTACGCCCTAGGAATTCATTACGACTTATGAGTTATGTTTAATATCCTCAGAGCCAAAGCAAGCAAATTTAACTTTACCCTGACCCCAGTTATTTGTGAATAAAAAAGTGAGTGCAGCGCTCTGGCTGCTTGAACACGGCGCTGACCCCTATTTACGTAATCAGCGTGGCGAATCCGCTTGCTCATTGGCGCTTGAATTAAATCAGCACCGTTTATACGATTTACTGAGTGGATGGGCCGATCGTCATGCAGGTAAATGACCACCCAAAACAGATTGATTTAGCCCCCCATCGGCCCTCCCCAAGGCCGTAAGTCGTATGGTTTTTGTAGGATGCCAATAAGCTCTGGGTGCAACATTTACGTCGCCCAGCGAGAGCGCATTACACCGCCGTTGCTTTATACGGTGTAATGCGTCTGGAAAATTGCCCAGACTTATTACGCCCTAGGAATTCATTACGACTTATGAGTTATGTTTAATATCCTCAGAGCCAAAGCAAGCAAATTTAACTTTACCCTGACCCCAGTTATTTTATTTCAGTTATTTAATCAGTTATTTAATCAGTTATTTAATTGGTTAAGTGTGTATGGTTCGCGAGAAAATGATTTGTATAGAGGTTTTCTAACGATTAAGCTAAGGGGCGGTTAGCTGAGGGTAAATCTTTTACCGTAGTGCTCTGAATCATTAAAAACTTGCGCCAGCCATATGCATGAATTGTAATATTCTACAGCTTCCCTCATATTTGAAATTGGAGGTGAGATTTCATGTGTTAACTCATTTCTGCGTGCAATTATGGCTTCAAGTTCAGATAGCACTACAGGTTCTATTTTCCCAATACTTTTGAGCGACTGTTTTTTATTAATTGGTGCAGAAATTGAAACAAGGAAGTCTTTCAAAATCTCAAACTGCTCAATTGTTACAAGTTTTGAAATGTATCTATCGGCTCTAGAGCCATTATTTTCCGGCAAAATTAATTGAATTATACCATCATTTGAAGTGGGTGCACGACTAGCGCTACCAGTGTGGGATATATTTACAGCCGCTTGAGACTCAATGCTAATCATTATTACGTAAGGATGTGCCTTTGGTATTTCTGGTGCGCCTACATAGGGTGCCAAGTAGGGGCCTTCTGACCATGCTGGATTATTCAATCCTGAGCAATTCGGATCAACAAGTTTTTCCGCAGACCTAGCTAGGTCAAAAATCATTGTTGCTTGGCATATACTTTGTGCGGAGAGCTCTTTGTATTTTTCAAAGTTGTTCATGTGAGCAGCATCAGCTAACATTTGACATAAGGGGCGCTCTTTAGCGACTTGTTATGCTTCATTATTTTCTACCTGTTACTTTAAGAAAATCTATGATGCTGTACATTAAAGTTACTTTTTCTTTAATGGTTTCAAATCTCGGATCTGTTGTTTTAATATCAACTTGATTAGCAATAGTTTCAGCTAATACTGATTCGTCATTGATTAGCAGACCGTTGTCTATGATATATGCATTGACGAATTCATAAAACCGATTCATATCAAGATCGTGATTTGTATGCCATGTATTAAAACCAAGCCATTGCTTAAGGGTTTTATTACTGTTGTCAGATGTATTCACGGATTTTCCTTTGAAGCATGATGTTCAGATTAGGGGGATAAGGGGTAGGTCTATTAATCCAACAATATAGGAAGCTATTTGTTGAGTTACAAGACTTGCCTTGCCTGAGGTACTTTTTACAGCGGATGACTGATGAATCAATCCCAGGAAATATCGCAATTACCCCCCTGAATCCAGACTGGTTAACTCTCTTGTTTATATCTAATTATTTTCACTCTATTTCAGATTCCCCTCCCTCGCGCTATGCTGTAATAAATCTTACAAAGGAAGTGCGATATGTTGAATCTGCCTCGGCACCAAATGATGATGACGGTGTTGATGACGCCGGATATGGCTAATTTTTCTGGCAAGGTGCACGGTGGGGCTTTGCTTAAAGAGCTGGATCAGGTGGCTTATGCCTGTGCCAGCCGCTATGCAGGGGCTTATGCGGTGACGCTTTCGGTGGATCAGGTGATTTTTAAGCAGCCGGTGTTTGTGGGGGAGTTGGTGCATTTTCTGGCTAGCATTAATTACACTGGGCGTACTTCAATGGAAGTGGGTATTCGGGTGGTGGCAGAGAACATCCGCACTCAGACCGAGCGTCATACTAATAGCTGTTATTTCACGATGGTGGCGATGGGGGATGATGGTAAATCTGTGGTGGTGCCGCCGCTTGCCCCTGCCGATGATGATGCAGAAGCGCGTTGGGTGGCCGCTGAGGCTAGGCGGGATATTCGGCTGATGCTGGCAGAGAAAATGGTATTTAAGAAATAGCTGCGGCATAAAAAAACGCCACTTCCAAAGAAGTGGCGTTTTTCTTGAGGCTTAAACAGCTGGCATTACATGCCCATGCCGCCCATTCCACCCATGCCGCCCATA
The DNA here is from genome assembly GCF_033446605.1 of Iodobacter sp. CM08. NCBI lineage: Bacteria > Pseudomonadati > Pseudomonadota > Betaproteobacteria > Neisseriales > Chitinibacteraceae > Iodobacter > Iodobacter sp. CM08. The sequence continues at coordinate 2,491 of NZ_JAWQUO010000040.1, forward strand.
TCTGGCATGCCTGAGCCTTCTTCTTTTGGCAGCTCAGCAATCATGCAGTCTGTAGTCAGCATCAGGCCAGCAATAGACGCTGCGTGTTGCAGAGCCGAGCGCGTTACTTTAGCTGGATCAAGAACACCCATTTCTACCATGTCGCCGTAAACGCCAGTACCGGCGTTGTAACCGAAGTTACCTTTGCCTTCCAGTACTTTAGAAACCACAACGCTAGGCTCGTCGCCTGCGTTTTGTACGATCTGACGCAATGGTGCTTCGATGGCTTTCAGTACGATCTTGATACCTGCATCTTGATCAACGTTAGCGCCTTTCAGATCAACGATAGAAGAGCGTGCGCGTAGCAGGGCTACACCACCACCGGCCACAATGCCTTCTTCCACAGCTGCGCGTGTTGCGTGCAGTGCGTCTTCAACGCGGGCTTTCTTTTCTTTCATTTCTACTTCAGTGGCTGCGCCAACTTTGATGACTGCAACGCCGCCAGCCAATTTAGCTACGCGTTCTTGCAGTTTTTCACGGTCGTAATCGCTGCTTGCATCTTCGATTTGCTTACGGATCAGGCCAACGCGTGTTTTGATGGCTTCTTCATTACCCGCGCCATCGATGATGATGGTGTTTTCTTTAGATACTTCGATACGCTTAGCCGAGCCCAGTTCAGCCAGAGTGGCTTTTTCTAGAGTCAGGCCTACTTCTTCAGCGATCACAGTACCGCCAGTCAGGGTAGCAATGTCTTCCAACATGGCTTTACGACGATCGCCAAAGCCTGGAGCCTTAACCGCTACAGTCTTCAGAATACCGCGGATGTTGTTTACCACCAGAGTAGCCAGCGCTTCGCCGTCTACATCTTCAGCAATAATCAACAGTGGGCGGCCAGCCTTAGCCACTTGTTCTAGTACCGGCAGCAGGTCACGGATGTTGCTGATTTTCTTGTCGAAAAGCAGCACAAACGGATTGTCCAGCAGGGCAATTTGTTTTTCTGGGTTGTTGATAAAGTACGGTGAGAGGTAGCCGCGATCAAACTGCATCCCTTCAACTACATCCAACTCATCTTCAAGGCCAGTACCGTCTTCAACGGTAATCACGCCTTCTTTACCTACTTTTTCCATCGCAGCAGCGATTTTTTCGCCGATGATTTCGTCGCTGTTAGCAGAGATAGAGCCAACTTGAGCGATTTCTTTAGTGGTAGAGCAAGGCTTAGCAATGTTTTTCAGCTCAGCTACCAAGGCAATCACAGCCTTGTCGATACCGCGCTTCAAGTCCATTGGGTTCATACCGGCAGCAACGTATTTCATGCCTTCTTGTACGATGGCTTGTGCCAGTACAGTAGCGGTGGTGGTACCGTCACCGGCGATGTCAGAAGTCTTAGATGCAACTTCCTTCACCATTTGCGCGCCCATGTTTTCGAAGCGGTCTTTTAATTCGATTTCTTTGGCGACAGATACACCGTCTTTGGTGATGGTAGGCGCGCCATAGCTGCGTTCTAGCACCACGTTACGGCCCTTAGGGCCCAGCGTTACTTTAACTGCATCGGCCAGGATGTTTACACCGGCTACCATGCGAGCGCGTGCTGAATCGCCAAATTTAACTTCTTTTGCTGCCATGTTGTTATAACTCCATTATGTGTGTAGGGCGGGTGTAACCCGCGCATAGCAATGACGAGAGAAGGCTTAGCCTTCGATCACGCCCATGATGTCTTCTTCACGCATTACTAGCAGTTCGTCGCCATCTACTTTCACGGTTTGGCCGCTGTACTTACCAAAAATAACCTTGTCGCCAGCTTTAACAGCCATTGGGCGTACTGAGCCGTTTTCTAAAATCTTACCGTTACCGACGGCAACTACTTCGCCCATATCCGGCTTTTCAGCAGCGTTACCTGGCAACACGATGCCAGATGCAGTTTTTTCTTCAGCTTCAACGCGTTTGATTACTACACGGTCATGCAAAGGACGAATTTTCATAGTGTTCACTCTCCAGATAAAAAGTGGCATTCATTAACTACAGAACGCTGTTAGCACTCAAGGCTAACGAGTGCTAAATAGTGTGGGCGCAACAAGGGCTTTTCAAGTGGGGAATGGGGATATTTTTAAAGTAAATTGGCGGGTGTGTACCTTTATTGCATTCAAGGTAGCGCAGTTTGCACGGTAAATCGCCACCGTTTAGCCTTGGGCTACAGTGCTAAATCATATAGGGGCAGGCGCTAAGCGCACGGCAATGCGGCTTCAAGGTAAGATGTTAAAGATGCCTTGATGAGCAGGATAGCTCAGCAAAAATCATTGCAAATTTTAAATGCATCAACAGACACTCGCTGCATATGTAGGCCAATATCCTGTAGGGGCGCTGCTTGCTGCGCCCTGTTCAGCGAGGGCGCAGCAAGCAGCGCCCCTACGTAAATCAAATCGTTCGTGGGGAGACCGCCCCAAAATCAACGTGCCGAAGGCACTTAAAAATTGATCGATGCGTAACATCAGTTACCCATCGCAAGTGTTGCAACATTGTAGAGGGAGCAGGCCGCGTTTTTTCCTACATTGCTCACGGGCTTTACCCGTTCCACGAATGGTATCTTGCTGTATTGGGCACTTATTAATTAAACGGAGACATGTAATGAGCGACGCTACAACTATTTTGCAACAAGCCCACGTTAGGGCGGAATCATCCCATTTGGCATATCAAGGGGCGCTGACACCCGCCGAGGCTGCGGTTTTATTGGCGGCATTGCCAAACGTAAAGCTGGTGGATGTACGCACTCACGCAGAATGGCAGTTTGTAGGGTTTGTGCCTGAATCAGAAATGATTGAATGGAAAACCTACCCAAAAATGGAAACCAACCCTCACTTTTTGGCAAGCTTGCAGGCTGCGGTTGATCCAGATGCCGTGGTGATGTTTTTGTGCCGCACTGGTGCCAGATCTCATGACGCAGCGGCTTTGGCCAGCGCTAATGGCTATAGCCAAGCATTTAATATCTTGGAAGGCTTTGAGGGCGATAAAAACACCGCAGGCCAACGTGGCCAAGTTAATGGCTGGAAAGCGGCCGGTTTGCCTTGGACTCAAGGATAAATCTAGTCTTGATTAGTGGGATAGTTCAGCAAAAATCATTTCAAACAATTAAAGGCAAGAAAATCGTTATCCCCGAGTGTTGTTATCGGAGATCCATAGGTTTTAAGTGCTGCAGAGCTGGATTCCCGCCTTCGCGGGAATGACGATTCAATCCGTTGGGCAGCAAGAATGGCCTAACCCACCTTACGATCACCTTGTTCTTCTATAGGCATTATTTCTACCCTTCAAACAATACCAAACACCGCTCTGCATTCTGTGGGTGGGGGATGACGGTGGAGGTGATGCCATAGGTGGTGGCGAGTAGCTCGGGGGTGAGCACTTGCTGCGGTGTGCCGTAAGCCACTTGGCTGCCGTTTTTTAGCAGCAGCAGGTGGCTGCACCAGCGAGCGGCAAGGTTTACATCGTGTAATACCACCGCTACTGCAATATTTTCTTCATGGGCAATGCGGCTCACCACGGCGAGTAAATCGTGCTGGTGGCGCGGGTCTAGGCTGGCGGTAGGCTCGTCCAGCAGCAGATAGCGCGGCTGATCTGGGTTGGCAAGGATTTGTAGCAAGACACGGGCAAATTGCACGCGCTGCTGCTCGCCACCCGATAGCTGTGGGTAGCGGCGCTTGGCCAAATGGCTGATATCCGCTAGCTGCAAAACGCGCTGGCTTAGCTTGGCGACTTGCTGTGGTGATAATTCGGCAAAGGGATAAGCCCCCATTGCGATCACTTCTGTTACGCCCAAGTCAAAGGTCAGATTAGGATTTTGCGGCAGCATGGCACGCTGGCGGGCCAGTCTAGTTGCAGGCATCGTTAAGATGCTTTCACCCTGTAAGCTGATCTCGCCCTGATAAGGAGTGATTTCTCCTGCCAGTAGGGACAATAGCGTGGATTTACCCGCGCCATTTGCGCCCAGAATAGCGGTGATTTTACCACGGCGTAATTCTAAAGAAATAGCATCCAGCGTAAGCTGGCTGCCGCGTTTAAAACACAGATTGTGGATATTTAATAAGCTGGGCATGGTTATTTTCGCACCATCAAAAGCCATAAAAAGAAAGGCCCACCGATTAGGCTGGTCACAATGCCGATGGGTAGCTCGGCGGGCTGGGCCACGAGCCGAGCAAGGCAATCGGCGGCGACCAGCGCGATGGCACCACCCAGCATGGCGGCTGGGAGTAAGCGGCGGTGGTCGGCTCCGGTCATCATTCTGACCAGATGCGGCACAACCAGGCCAACAAAGCCGATGCCTCCTGTGGCGGCAACCAGCGGGCCAATTAATAAGGCCGTAAGCAGCACCAATTTGCGGCGCACCGCTTTGATGGGAAAGCCTAAATGCTGTGCTTCACGCTCACCCAGCAAAAGGGCGTTCATGGCTCGCCAGTGGCGCAGCACCAGCGCAGCAATAATCAGCATCAGCGGGCTGAGTGTGGCTAGCAGCGGCCAGCTGGCACCGGCTAAGCTGCCCATATTCCAAAAGGTTAAGCTTTTTAATTGCACATCATTGGCCATATAAGTCATCAGCCCAATCAGGCTGCCGCAAATGGCGTTGATGGCGATGCCTGCCAGCAAGAGGCCTGCCATGCCGGGATAGCGTTTGCCCAGATGATAGGCCAGCGCGGTGGCGATTAAGCTACCAACAAAGGCCGCAGGGGCGAGCACCATAAAGCTGCCGCCACCAAATAAAATAGCGCAAACCGCACCTAAAGAAGCGCCTGATGAAACGCCAAGTAAGCCGGGTTCGGCCAGTGGATTACGAAACAATGCCTGCATGGCCGCACCGGTTAACGCCAACACCGCCCCTGCCAGCGCGGCAAACAGCACGCGGGGCAGACGCAGATCTAGCAATACGCTGTGCCAGAGCTGTAGCTCGGTGCCGGTTTCAAAAGTCTGGGCGCTAAATAAAAGCTGTGGCAATACTTTAAGCGGAATCGCCACCGCGCCGCTGCTGGCTGAAATCATCATCAAGAGCAGCAGCAAGCCTGCCAGCACCCACAACAGCCTGTTGGATATCTGCGGCACGCTGCTTGGTGGATGAGTGATTGCGGTCATAAAAAATCCAAAAGTGTGTGGCGGGGACGAGCCCAGATGGGCTAAAAAATATTGAGTCAGTGCAAAGTCTTGAACCCTCAGTCCCATAGAGAGCAGAGCGTTTTACAGAGAAAATGGGCGCTTTAGTCTGTGGTTTATGTTGCGGTCAAAAGCGGTCGCAGGCTAGGCGATTACCGTTTGGCGAATGCTTGGCTGAGCGACGAAAAGCTGTCGCACACCAAGCGATTACGCCCTACGCTGCGTTAAAACATCGTAGGGCGGGTGCAACCCGCGTTTTTTTGCATCGCTCGCGGGTTTCACCCGCCCTACAAGTTTTGCTTAAGTTGATAAGATTGGCATTGAAGCCCCGTGCCACGGGCAGCGATAAAACTCAGGAGCTTGGGTTTGAAAGTGACTATATCAAACTCAAAAAAAAACTAAATTTAGCTCCTGTTTTTCTCCGTGAAACGCCGTGTTCCCTGTGGTGCAATGTGTTGGTTGTGCTGGGCTTACTTACTTACTTACTTACTTCGCCGCCTGCTTTAACTGCTGCAAAGCTTCTGGCAGGCGGATGCCAAAGCCCAGTAGCAGTAAGTCATCCATCACGATGATTTTCTTGTTTTTAGCTGCGGGAGTCTGCGCAAGGCCAGGCATGGCGAGGACTTTTTCCATGCCACCAAGGTTTTGAATCGACATGCTCGATAGCACAATTACATCGGGCTGCAGCGCCACAATGCTTTCCATCGCTAGCGGTTTGTAGCCCTGCTGTTTGGCGAGCACATTGTTTAATCCTGCTAGTTTTAGAATAGCATCGGCGGTGGTTTCACTGCCGGCGCCTTCTGGGCTGCCGCTGCGGCTAATCAAAAGCAGGGTGCGGGTGTTGCTGGCTGGGGCCTGCACCACCTCGCGTTTAAGCCGAGCATTAATGGCTTTGCCTTTTTCCACTTCTTGCACTGCACTGGCAATTCCTGTGATGCGTTGTTCCAGCGCGGCTAAATTAGGCGCGCTGGGTAACACGATGACAGGCACTCCGCTGCGTTGCAGTTTAGCCAGCGCTTCGGGTGGGCCAGCTTGATCAGAGGCCAGCACTAAGTCTGGCTTTTGCGCTAATACCCCTTCTACTGAAAAAGCACGGTAGTAGCCCACCTTGGGCAGCTTAGCTGCGGCCGGTGGGTAGCTGCTGGATTGATCAACGGCCACTAAGCGCTGTTCTTCGTTCAGGGCATAAACAATCTCGGTAAGCGATCCGCCTAAGGTGACAATTTTTTTAGGTGGAGCGGCCAGCGCAGGGCCGATCAGCGCCAGCAGCAGGGTGGAGGCAAGCCATTTTTTCATGAGATTAGCCTGCCAGTGGGGTGGTGCACAGATCGCACATCAGCTTGCGCCATTCTGGCAGCTCTGGCACGCCAGGCTTTCTTGCGCCAAAGAATTGCACAATCAGCTCGCCATTTGCGGTGTAAACCTCTAGCGATGTCACCCAGCCATCGCTGGTTGGCTTGTTGACTACCCAGCATTCGCTGATGGCGCTGGTATCCAGATGCAGATTAAACATCGGGTCAAGAATATTGAACCAAGGGCCGGTGCGCAGTAGTTTTTGTACTGGGCCAGAGTGGATTTGCACCATGCCACGGTTGCTAACAAAACACATTATGGCAACTTGCAGCTCTGCTGCGCCTTGCAGCATGGTTTCTACGGTATCAATGGCGACAACTTGCGCCAGATCTGCGCCTGCTGCTTTGAGCGCGCCAAGGCGAGTCACTTTATGTTGTTTCAGCATAGGGAAAAAGCTATGCGTATCGGTTAAAGATTGCCAGTGTGCGCGCAAAGCCGCTGGGTCTTCAGAGTGGCTTGGTGTGCTGTCGGCTGGATAGGCTTCAATCTGAATTGCAGGGATTTGCTCTGCGGCCAGCTTTGCTACGAAGGCGTGGTAAGCGGCCACATCGCTGTTGTCCGTGATATACACCTTATGGATGGCAATCCCTTCAGCATCAAAAAACTGCACGCTGAGTCGGCCATTTTCTGTCACGGCAAAAGCGTGTTTCCAGTTGGAAAAAAACATCCGCAAATCGATATCTTTACCCAACACCATGCCTACAGGCCCTTTGGTGTGGACTTCTTCGTAGCGGCCATGGCGCTCGTGGACACACCAGTCGTTACGGCTGAGCACCATTACTTCGCCAAGGCTGGCTAGCTCGTTGAAGATTTCTTGCGGTGTGCCGTTTAATGCTTTGGCTGCAACGCCACATTGCGCGGCAACCAGCTCGGCTTCAGATACTTGCAGGCGAGTGGCGCGCTCTCTTGCACGCAGCTTAGGCTCGGCGGCCATCAGGGCATCGTAATTGGCTTTCAGAACGGCAACCCGTTCTTGGGATGATTGTGCATGCATGGTGTTGTCCTTGTGGCACTGAGACAGGGCCGTTAACAAATGAATGGATGATCTTGCAGGGACTAAATCCCAAACCTTGAAACACGGAGTGAAGGAGAACGCAGCAGCCCACGGAGAAAGGCAATGACCCATAGTTTTCTCCGTGAAACTCCGTGTTCTCTGGGGCCGAAGTGGTTCAAGACTTGGGTTTTTTTTACCGCAGCTTGTTTAAAAACGCCATTCAGCCGACACCCGTACATTGCGGCCTGGCTGGGTGTAGCGGTCTAGCTGTGGGTTGTTGCTGGCTAAGGAGCGGACATCGCTGTCGATCCAGTATTTTTGATCGCCAATATTAAATACCCCACCGGATACTTTTAGGTCTTTGACTGGGCTCCACCACAGGGCTAAATCGACGGTGCCGTAGCCTGGGTTTTTAAAATATGAGGCTTGGGAGACGCGGGTTTTGGCGCTGGCGGCGGTGAGCAGGGCATTGCCGCCCCATTGCTCTTGGCTGTATTCAAGGCCAAATACGCCTTTGAGTGGTGCCACGCTATCGAGCGATTCATTGCTGCTTTCATTGCGCCCCACCGACCAAGCGATATTGCTGTAAGTGCGCCATGCGCTGCTGATTTGCCAGTGGCTGCGGGCTTCGGCACCGTAGATGCGTACTTGGCTTTGGTTTTGATTTTGGTAGGTAATATTTGTGCCTGGAACGCAGAGCGAGTTGCCTGGGCAGTTAATACTGACTAGCTCGATAAAGTCTTGGTAGCGATTATCAAAAGCAGTCAAGCTCCCACCTAAATGAGCCGTGCCTAAACGCGCGCCCAGCTCTACACCACGGCTGGTCTCTGGTTTTAAATCTGGATTAGCAATGGCGGCATAGCCCATTGGGGACACATAGCTGCTATTTAGCTCCATGGCATTGGGGGCGCGAAAGCCCTCGCTGTATTGGCCAAACAGGGTGATTTGCTCGGCGATTTTCCAGCTGGCGGCCAGCTTAGGCGATACCTTGGCATCATCTAGTGGCACGGCCTTACCACTTTGGCGGCTAAATTCAGCGTCTATTTCTGGGCCTAGTTTAAATGCGTCATAACGCAGCGAAGGGGTGAGCAGGAAGCGGCCTTGATCCCAACCTAATTCGTTTTGCGCGTAAATACCCCATTGTGTGGTTTGAGTTTTAGGTACGTCACGAACTGGGCTAATGGTGCCGGTACGTAGTGCGGCTAAATCGTTTTGTAGCCATTCTCCGCCGATGGTCCAGTGCTGGCTGATGGCGCCATCTATTTGTTTTTCTACTAAGCCAGACATGCCGATCATGTCTTGGTCGTAGATAGAAAGACGCTGCCAGCTGGCTACATTGCGGCGCTGTTGGGTGGTGGATTGCTCATTTTTTTGGGTCTGGTAATACAGCTTGGCTTGTGCTGCATCGATTAGCCCCTTGGCTGGTGCGGTGTAGCTGTAATCTAGAGACACTCGGCTGCGGGTCTGCACATCATTGGCCTTGCTATCGGTAATGCTTGGTGTCATCGGCGCGCCAATATCGGTGTAGAGCGTGGTATCTACTTCACTGCGATAGTTTTCTGTCGCCAGTGCTAGCTTGTGGCCATTTTCAAAGTAGTGCTCTACTTTTGCCAGCACGCTGCGCTTGTTGCTGTCTTGCGGATTAGGCGTGGTGCGGCGGAAATCTTGGCTATTTACCGTGCCCTTATTATCAAATTCATGCCCTTGGCGCTGGGCCGCTTGCAGCAGCCATAAGGTATCTGGGCTGAGCATTCCCGCCACGGCGGCATGAAGATTGATGCCTTGATCGGCAGAGTCATAATCAGATTTAACCACGCCCGCAAATGAGCCACGGCCACGCAGTAAATCCGCTGGGGAGGTGGTTCGCAGGCCAACTACACCACCCAAAGCATCCGAGCCGTAGAGGGTAGAAGATGGGCCACGGGCAATTTCAATGGCGCTAAGCTGGCTAAAATCGACCTGATCGCGGCCGCTATTTAAGTAAGCACCAAAGGCAAAAGCATCCGGCAGGCGTATGCCATCCACCATCATCAATACTCGGTTGCCTTCTAAGCCACGCACATTCACGCTGGATAAACCATAGCGCCCGTTACGGCTAATATTAATGCCTGGCTCGGTACTGGCTAAATCGCGGTAATTGCTGATAAAGCCTTGATCTAGCTCTGCGCGATCGGTGCTGCTTACCGATGGGGGCAGATCATCTAGGCTTTTAGCGGTACGGGTTGCGGTGACTACAACCGGAGCGAGGACTGTGGCAGGCGCTGAAGCGGTACCGGCTGCAAATGCGCTTTGAAATGTAGCGGCTAAAAGAGTAAGCGCAAGGGCGTGGGTGCTGCGTTGCATACTGATTCCTGATAAATACGGGGGCGGGCTGAGGCCAAGCTTTGTAGATAGGCTGCTTTGGCTGCAGAGCGTGCCTAAATAAAGCAGGGCTGATCTCAGCTGCGTATCATCGTATCAATAGTCATTCTCATTATCAATGTATTTTTATCCTTTGCTACCGCTATAAAAAATTCTTTCTTTGCTTGTAAAACAGATGCCAGATATTTAATGGTTTTTAAAAAGAGTTTAAATATTCTTTTTTTGAGTATTTATAAGGTCTTGATGGTTGTTGGCAATATTTTTATTACCATCATTAATGACAATGGCCTTGCTTGTTTCATCCATAAGTATTTTTTTAAATTTACAGCGTATGGTTTTTTTAATGAAAAAAAGGCTTATAAATAAATTATCAGTAGAGAAAAGCGTTTATGAATAGCAGTTGGCGCAATATATAAATGATAAATAAATAAAATATAGGCCTGATATAAATAGCGGTGGGCAGCGTGGCTTATTTACCCTCTTGGTATTTATTGCTTTAAAAAATTGATTTAAATCAGCTTATGGTGGCGTTGTTCTGGCGCTTGGCTATTAAGTTAACGATAATCATTATCGTTAACTTAAGCAGGCCAATACTTTGCAAACGATTGAATTGAAACCGGCTATTGCCGAGGCGTTTTCTCAGCGTCGGGCCTTAATGCCTTTTTGGGGGCAGCAGCCGCTTGCCGCTGAAGCTTGGCCGGCTGCGTGGCAAGACATAAATCAAACACCACTTAAAAATACTGCACTGGCATATATTCATATCCCCTTTTGCGCTAACCGCTGTGTGTTCTGCGGCTTTTATAAAAACGCTTGGAAAGAAGAGCACGGCAAGCCTTATGTTGATCGGCTAATTGCTGATTTGCAGCAGTCGGCGGCTAGCCGTGTGGCGGGTGGGGAGATATCGGCAGTGTATTTGGGCGGTGGCACGCCTACTGCTTTATCTGGGGCAGATTTAGCTCGCTTGCTGCGGGCAGTGCAGCAGTATTTACCGCTGAGTGAGGATTGTGAAATCACCGTTGAAGGGCGTATCTCTCACTTTGACCGCGCTAAGGCAGAGGCCTGCCTTGGCGCTGGGGCAAATCGGTTTTCGATCGGAGTGCAGACTTTTCATAGCCCGCTGCGCCGCCGCTTGGGCCGTCAGCATAGTGGCGAAGAAGCCGCTGCCTATCTGGCAGAGCTAGCTGCGGGCACGGATGCGGTGATCGTGGCTGATCTGATGTTTGGCCTACCAGGGCAGGACACGCAGCTTTGGGCCCATGATTTAGACACAGCTTTAAGCTTAGGGCTGGATGGCATTGATGTGTATGCATTCAATCTTTTCCCTGGCCTGCCCATACAGCGCATGTTGGAAAAAGGCGTATTCCCGCCGATGAGCGCTTTGCCAGAGCAGCTTGGGTTTTATCAAATGGCATTGTCCCGTTTTGCAGCAGCGGGCTGGCAGCAGCTTTCTAATAGTCACTTTGGTTCTGCCTTGGGGCGTGAACGTAATCGCTACAATTTGGCGATTAAATCAGGGCAAAGCTGCCTCGCTTTTGGCTCCGGAGCAGGCGGTAGCCATGCAGGCTATGCCTACAGTATTGAGCCTGATTTAGAACGCTATTTAAGCGCCCCACCTGCTGCGGTATCGCGGATTGCTCAGGCAGACCCCACCCAGCATTGGGTGGCCGCTTTGCAGGGCAGCATCGAAGTGGGGCAGATCAACGCCACTTTATTGCCCGCCGCCTGCATGCCTTTGCTGCATACATGGCAGCAGCAGGGCCTGATTAGCCCGCTGAATGCCGATCTTTGGAAGATAGACGTACTTGCGCGTTTTTGGGGGCCAAGCATGGCGCGTGCGCTGGTAGATTTAACACAAAGGAAAGCAGCATGAATAACACTCAGCAATTGCGTGAACGACTCAGCAAAAATCCGGGAGTAGTACTGGAAGGCTTGGCGCTTAGCAGCGCACTGCCGATGAGCGCGGTAATCGAATCCTTGCCTGTAGAAATGTGGCAGCGCATTGCTGGCTCGCAGATGGCGCAGTTGCTGCTAGAAATGGCAGGCTGGGGCGATGTGACGGTGATTATGCATAGCGCGGATGTGATTATGGAGTTTACCGGCCCGATTCCGCTTGGCGAATTAAGCCACGGCTTTTTTAACTTACCAGGGCCAAGTGGCCTGCATGGACATTTAAGAGTGGATCATTGCGGGGCTATTTATGCCATAGAACGCCTGTTTATGGGCCGCGCCACGGCCTCGGTTTTGTTTACCAATCATGATGGCGGAGTAATGTTTAAGGTGTTTTTAGGCAGGGATAGCAACGGTCATTTATCGGCCGAGCAGCTGCTGGCTTTAAAGCGTTTTTTTACTCAAAAATAAAAGGCTTGCTGCATTATTTATGGTGCAGCAATGCAAAAAGCGCGGTAATGTTTAAATGATGATGATTGTTATTTGCAATTAATATTGTTTGATATTGTTTAGATAAAGGAGCCAAAGCTTGGCCAATCCACATGATGTATTGATTTTTGGTGCCAGCCGAGGCCTAGGGCTTTGTCTTGCCAAGGCCAGCGTGCAGCGCGGTGAAAAGGTGGCCGCTATGGTGAGGGCAGAAAGCGATTGCCGTGCTTTAAGCGCGTTGGGCGTGACTTTAATCCAAGGCGATGCTTTTAGCCTAGCAGATTGCATATCGGCGCTAGAGCAGACGCAGCCTAGGCGGGTGATCAGTGTATTAGGTGGCAAAAATGCGGCAGGGCGGCGTATCGACGCACTAGGCAACTTAAACGTGATCCAAGCGCTAGAGGCCAGCATGCCTGCTACACGGCTGTTACTCAGCACTTCTCTAGGTTGTGGTGAGCAATGGGATGGCTTGGCAGAAGCCGCCAAGCTCATGCTGGGCGAGGCTATTTTGGCTAAAAATGAGGCCGAGCAATATTTAAAGCAAAGCGCTTTGGTATGGATGATTGCGCGACCAGCGGGGCTAAGCCATCAACAGGGCACGGGGCAATACCGTGTTTTAGCGCAGCGTGATGATGCCGGCAATTATCTGCCGCGTGCCGATGTGGCAGAGGCAATGCTGGCCATTTTGGATCAGGATGAGCGCCTGTATCAGGCGTGGACTATTTTGGGGCCAGCCCAAGTAGATGCCACGCAGCATGGTAATGAGCCAGAAACTAAATAACTTAGGTGAGTGATGTATAAAAAATTTTTGCTATGTAGTGTGCTGGTTTTAGCTGGCTGCGCCACATCAAATGTGCCTTTTGCAGGTAAATCTTATGTGCTGATGGGCGAGGTACACGATAATGCGTTGGGGCATCAGGCTCGGTTTAAGGCTTTAGAGCAGGCCGTGCAACAAGGCTGGCGGCCCGCGATTGCCATGGAGCAATTTGATCGGGAACGCCAGGCCGAGCTAGATCAAGCCCGCAGCGAGCAGCCAAATAATCCTGATTATTTAATTCAAAAAGTAGGCGGCAGCCGTTGGGATTGGTCATTGTATCGGCCAGTGATTGAGCTGGCGCTGCGCTACGATTTACCCATTGTGGCGGCTAATTTATCGCGTAAAGACGCATCGGTGGTGGTCAAACAGGGCGTAAGCGCCTTAGCGGATGCGCAAGAGTTAGGCCTGATGCAGCCTCTGCCGGCGGGCTTACTCGCTGCCCAGCGTGAGGAGGTGAGAGTAGGGCACTGCGGTAAGTTGCCAGAAAACCTACTTGACGGCATGGCCTTGGCACAAATCGCCCGAGATACGGCGATGGCTAAGGTGATGAAGCCTTATCAAACACGTGGAGTGGTGCTGCTTGCGGGCAACGGCCATGTTCGCCGTGATGTGGGAGTGCCACTTTGGTTGCCTAATACCTTATCTTTAGGTTTTGTAGAGGCAAGTCATAAAGATATATTTGATCAGGAAAACTTGATTGCGCCTGCTCAGCGGGCAGATCCTTGTGCAGGTTTATAAGCTATAATTTTTAGATTGTTATCTATTTTTTAAAAATAGAATATAAGCGCCAAGCCTTTTCTTTTTAGAAAAAAAGCTTGGCGCTTTTTTAATTCTATCGCTGTCGTTTGTATCAATGATGAAGTGAGGCGTTGAGGGGCTGTTAGCTGAGGCTCAGCACCGTTTTTTTTTATGAAATTCTATGCTTATTTTTATATAAAACCCTTAAATATCAGTCATCTACGGTGCTTTTTTTCTTGGTTTTTACTTCAGCTATGGCAAAAGTGGGCTTTTAGAAGCCCTCTTAGGGCAGCCCAAATCTAGCTTGAAAAATAAGAGGGGAATGTAAGTAGGAATGAAGATTTCGGCTTAACATTTAAGCGCTATTTGTATTTTTTCTACCGGCAATCTATAGCTAATATGCGGTTTATTTTATATAAATATGAGTATTTTTAATCAAAAAAATATGCAGGTTGCTAATCTGCATTAGAATTTAGTAATATGCAGAGCTTATCTAACAGAAAGACTGCTATTCATTTAGTTTTCTAAAATAATAATTACTTACAATAATTGTGCTAAAAAGGGAGTAGTTCCCTTTTCTGTAAGCTTAGGTGCTTAGAGATTATTGAAATTTTTGCTCTACCACGGGAAAATTAGCGGTGTTTATGCTAAATAATTCTTGCTTACTAATACGTGATTAGCTGGTGTAGTGAAACGAATCGTTGAGGCGTGCTTTGAAACTAGAAAAACTTGCGCTGCGTGGGCGCATTTCTCTGCAGTTTGCAGTTACAGTTACCTTTATGGTTATGCTGGTGCTAACCCTTGGCGCAATTATTACTTTGCAAATGAGCAACCAAGGAAAAATGCTCAAAAATTTGAGCAATAAAGTGATTTCTGCAGAAGTGGCCGCAGTGCGGAGCGATTTAAATATTTTTCTTCGTGCTCCCGCTCTGGCTAATCGAATGGCTGCGGTATTGCTGACGGAGCAGTATTCAAATTTAGATAAAGATTTATCCCAGTTTGAAGCGCCATTTACCCATATCTTAGAAAAAATATTTCCAGACCAAAAACACCTTAGCTTGATCTCTTTTGGCTCCATTCATGGTGAATATATTGCGGTTAGTCGTGAAATACTCACCAATAAATTTTCTTTACTACTTAAAGATGGTAGAACCGGCGGCAGTTTAAATTTTTATAGTGGTTTAAAATCTACTGATTCAATTCTGCATCAGTTTAATCCTTATGATCCAAGGGTTAGGCCTTGGTATGCCCCCGTTAGTCGCAGTAAAAAACCAATGTGGACTACCGCATATCAAGATTATGATGCCATTCAAGGAGTCACTATTTCATTTAGCAGCCCGCTTTATGATAAAAATAAAAGTATGATTGGTGTTGTTGCTAGTGATATTAAATTAAGTAATTTTAATCAGTATTTAAAATCTAGCCCTAATCTAGGTAGAGGGGCTATTTACATTGTTGATCAACATAATGAACTTATTTCTCATTCAAGTAATGAAAAGCCTTTGCCACGGTTATCAATTACTGAGCTATCGAAACAAGATAACGCTACTTTGCTTAAGGCCAAGGATAGCTCTAATGAAATGGTAAGAATGAGTGCAAAATTTATTGAAAATAAAGAAATTAATGATATTGAATTTAATCTTGGTGATGAAAAAATATATGGCAGAGTTTTTAAATTAGCCGATGACAATGGTTTGGATTGGAGAATTGTTATTCTTATTCCAGAGCGGGATTTGTTGGGTGATTTAATCAAAGATATGATGGTTACTTTGGCTATTGTATTATGTATTGGATTAATAGCCGCCTTGGCGGCGTGGAAAATATTGGCCAGTATTACGAAGCCCATTTTGCTGGCAGCGCAAACTGCTAAATTATTAGCTAAGCAAGAGTGGCAGCCTACGATTGCAGGTGGGCTACAATTAAAAGAAACCACTTTGCTTGCAAATGCATTTGATGAAATGTCGAGTGCCTTATCTAGCTCGTTTGAGCAGCTTAATTACCGAATTCGTCATGATCAAGTCACCGGCCTGCTTAGCCGTGAAGGTCTGCGTGAAGAAATGTCTGAGTTAGTTAAAAAAGACTCCGCTAGCAAGTGGGATGCATTACTGCTGATTGGTTTAGATAATTACAGAAGTATTCATGACAGCATTGGCTATGATCAGGGGGAAGAATTACTCTGCGCCATTGTTAATAATCTTAAGCAGCATTTGCCAGAGCAGGCGCTGTTTGCCCGGGTTGCAGATACAGAGTTTGTTATTTGCATGGATATTGATGTTGATAAAATTTGCATGACTGAATTAATTCAGGGGATATTAGATAGCTTTACTCAATCTTTTCATTTGCAGTACGATGAGGTTTTGATTAGTGCCAGCCTTGGTGTGGTATCCGCCCGCTTTAATCATCTTGATTTGATCGAAAACTTAAGAAATGCGAGCATGGCTTTGAATAAAGCCAAGGGTAAAGGGGCTAGCTCATATGAAATATTTCAAAGTGATATGGTTGAGCAGTCTACGCAAAAAATTCATTTAATTTCAGAGCTTAATGCTGCGATTGAGAAAAATGAATTTAGAGTTTATTTTCAGCCGGTTGTTAGGTTAAGCGATAGTAAAGTGATTGGTGCAGAGGCTTTGGTTCGCTGGCAAAGTGGCCAGCGTGGCTTGGTTTCTCCTGGCTTATTTATTCCATTAGCAGAGGAATCGGGTTTAATTCTACCTATTGGGCATTGGGTGCTTAGGGAATCATGTCGGCAAATTGCCGAACGTTTAAAGAGTGGTTGGGCTAGTAATTTTGATGTGCACGTCAATGTATCGGTGCGTCAGTTAATTCAATCTGATTTCTACCAAGTATTAGAAGCAACATTACAAGAATTTGATTTACCACCGCATAATTTAACGCTAGAAATTACTGAATCTATTTTGATTGAAGATAGTAATGTGATTGCTACACTGATTAGCCGAATCAGAAGCTTGGGGGTAGAAATTGCCATTGATGACTTTGGCACTGGTTATTCATCAATGTCTTATTTGCATCAATTTGCTTTTGATTGCTTGAAAATCGATCAATCCTTTGTGAGCCGCTTTTTGGATAATCATAAAAGCGAGGCCATTGTCTCTGCGATTATTCGCCTAGCGGGTGGTTTTGATGTGCCGCTGGTGGCTGAAGGGGTAGAAACGGCAGAGCAGGCACAAAGGCTGCTGGAGCTAGGCTGCCAGCGTGCTCAGGGCTATTACTTTGGCCGCCCAATACCCTTAGAAGATTGGCCAGAGATTTAATCCATTGCTGTAAATTTAAATAAAGTGCTATTTGTATGGTGGGTGAAACCCGCGAGCGATATCGAAAAAAGCGACTTGCATCCCATATGTGCTAACTAAAAAAACTACCTGATTATGTCTCTTGCTCAATGAACTCTTTGTAGATAAATTTCTTGAGTGCTGGGCTTGGTTTTTGAATGCGTAGGGCGGGTGAAACCCGCGAACCATATTGAATAAATACGCGGGTTTCACCCGCCCTACGATATTTATAATGAGATTGAGCAAGAGACATAATCAGGAAAAACTATTATATAAATTAGAGGGTTAAATCTTAAACCACAGAGAACACAGAGACCCACAGAGTTTCACAGAGGAAATAAAGCTTTGGCCTAGTCCATTGAGGAAGAGGCATAATCAGGTAAGGTTTTATGTAACTTTGCTTTAGTGCACATAGGCTTGTACCTGCCCTACATAACCGACTATTTATGTTGCTGGTTTAAATTGGCAGCATCATTGCTGATATGGCGGGTTGGTAATCTTTTCTGAGTAAAGCAAATTGCAATAAATCATGATATTGCCCATTCCAAAAACCTGCCTCTCTAAAGCAGCCTTCCTGAATAAAGCCAAGTGATTGCAATGATTTAATTGAGGCAATATTTTGTGGGTGCACTTGGCCATGAATTCGGTTTAGCAGCATATGCTTAAAACCCCAAGCCAGCATGGCCAATAATGCCTCTTTCATCAAACCCTTGCCCTGATGGCTAGGGGCTAATTCATAGCCTATATGGCATGACTGCCAATTTTTATCCCATTTAAATAAGCCACAGCTGCCAATAAACTTGCCATTGTATTCAATCCCCCAGCGGGTGCCGGGATTGGGCATGGTGCGCCAATGGGCAAAGATATCGATCAGTTTATCGGCCTCTGCCAGATCTGTCATCGCATCACAGCCAAACCAGCGCATGGCACTGGAATCGCTATGAATTGCAAATAATGCAGATGCATCGGCGGCGCTGATTTCGCGCAAAATTAGCCGAGCTGTTTTAATCTGTGGAAAAGCATTATCTAGGGTGGGCATAGTGTTTATGCCCTCACGTGGTTAAGTAAATTATTAAGCAATCAGCAGCCCCGCGCTATTTAGCCTTTGCGCAATCGAATTAAGATCGCCTTCGTATTCCCAATACATCACCCTATCGTGTGATGAATTAACTAAGAGATATTTCTCGGTAATGGATTGAATACGCTCTATGGCAATCAGTTTTTCCATAAAAGCTTCATCATGAAATTCTTCGATGATTTCTTGATTATCTGCGGTATAGCCGTGCATCAGCATGGCGGTGCGAACTCTGAGGGCGATGTATTTCATCGGGTTTTCTTTTTGTCACTTTTGGGTTTCGGGTGAACACGGCATGCCGTGCCCCTACGATTTTTTCTTTTTAAGCCACTGCACAAAGTCATCCACAAAGGTAAACACTACCGGTATCACCAGTAGGCTGAGTAGGGTAGAGGTGATTAGCCCGCCGATCACGGCAATGGCCATTGGGGATCTAAAGCTTGGATCTACGCCAATGCCCAGTGCAATGGGGAACATGCCTGCGCCCATGGCGATGGTGGTCATCACAATCGGGCGGGCGCGTTTTAGGCCTGCGTCCATCAGCGCATCAAAGCGGCTCATTCCCTCGCGGCGGGCGACGATGGCGTATTCCACCAGTAAGATGGAGTTCTTGGTGGCAATGCCCATTAGCATAATCAGGCCAATCAAGGTTGGCATAGAAAACGAGCTTTGTGCAATCAGCAGCGCCAAGAAGGCCCCGCCAATGGACAGCGGTAGCGCGGCTAAAATGGTGAGCGGCTGCATAAAGTCTTTAAACAGCAGCACCAGCACCATATAAATGCACAGCACGCCGGTCAGCATGGCGATACCAAAGCTGGCAAACAGCTTTTTCATCTCTTCTGCATCGCCAAATTCGGCACGCTCTACCCCTGCTGGCAGTTGCTTTAAGCTGGGCAACTGATCGACTTCATTGCTTAAGTCCCCAAGTGATCTGCCATTAAGCTCAATATCAAAAATCACATCACGGGCTCTATCGTAGCGATCAATCTGGCTAGGGCCGGATGAAAGCGCCAGCTCGGCGACTTGCCCAAGCGTTACATCACCGCTTTTGGCGGGCACTTTTAGCCGCTTTAATTGTTCTAAGTCTTGGCGGGTGCTATCTGGCAGGCGCACCATGATGGGGATTTGCCGCTCGGGTAAATTAAGCTTGGCCACTGCGGTATCAAAATCACCCACCGTTGCGACTCTAATAGTGTCTGAAATGCTGGCGATGCTCACGCCTAAATCAGCGGCTTTGGCTAGGTCTGGACGGATACTCACCTCGGGGCGCACTAAGCTGGCGCTAGAAGTGACGGCCCCTACGCCTTGCAGAGTGCGCATATCGCGCTCTACATTTTGTGCGGTGGCGACTAAGATCGCTGGGTCGTCCCCACGTAAAATCAGCTGAAATTTCTCTCCCGATCCACCCAAGCCCACAGCAATACGCACGCCGGGAATATCTTGCAATAGCGTGCGTAAGCGGGATTCGATATGAATCTTTTTGTCCCTAGTGGTGCGCTCGGTTAGGGTGAGGGTGAGATTGGCTTTATTGACCTCGCTGACACCGCCCGCCGCAAAAGGATCGGCTCCCGCTCCCCCGCCGCCAATGGCGGTATAGATACGGATGATGGATTTTTCAGTGCTCAACATTTTGCGGGCACGCTCTGCCACAGCGGCTGTTTCATCTAAAGTGGCGCCAGGTGGCAGCTCAATTTTTACCAGCGTTTGCGATCGATCGTCAGGCGGAATAAAGCCAGTTGGCAGCAGTGGCACCAGCATGAGCGAGCCAATAAAAAACAGTAAGGAGAATAGCGCGGTAAGCTTGCGGTGCTGCAAGCACCAGCGGGCCATTTTTAAATAGGCCTGCATAATGCGGCCTTCTTTTTGTGCGTGGGTAATGGGCTTAAGGATATAAGCGGCCATCATCGGCGTAAGTAAGCGCGCCACAATCAAGGAGGCCATCACTGCTAGCGCGGCTGTCCAGCCAAATTGCTTAAAGAATTTACCAGGAATCCCCGCCATAAATGCGGTAGGTAAAAACACCGCAATCAAGGCAAAGGTGGTGGCCACTACCGCAAGGCCAATCTCATCGGCGGCTTCCATCGCGGCTTGGTAAGGCGTTTTGCCCATACGCAAATGGCGGACGATATTTTCGATTTCTACAATCGCATCGTCGACTAAAATCCCCACCACAAGGGCGAGAGATAATAGGGTGATGGTATTCAAGCTAAAGCCCAAGTAAGCCATGCCAATAAATGCGGGCAAGATAGACAGCGGCAGCGCTGCGGCAGAGACCAGCGTGGCGCGCCAGTCGCGCAAAAACCACCACACCACCAACACCGCCAGTATCGCGCCCTCCCACAGCAGCGTCATCGATCCATCGAAGGACTCCTGCACTGGCTCGGCCATATTGTAAGCTTCGGTAATGACAAGGCCCGGGTTGGCTTGCTTGATCTTTGCCAGCGCGGCATGGATGCCGGCTGCTACTTCAATTTCGCTGGCCCCACGTGAGCGGCTAATTTCAAAGCCCACGACTTGCTTGCCATCAAGTAGCGCGATTGAGCGGCGCTCGGCGGTGGTGTCCGCAATGCTGGCCACTTGGTCTAGGCGAATGCTGCGGCCATCATTCAGCGGCAAAATCATTTGCCCTAATTCTGCCGCGCTTTGTACGGTGGCAATGGTGCGAATCGCCTGCTCGCTACCGATTAAATCGCTACGGCCCCCCGATGCATCACGCTGGGTTTGGGCTAGGCTTCTGGACACATCTGCGGCAGAAATACCTAGGGCGGCAAGGCGAGAGGGATCCAGCTCTACGCGCACTTCGCGGTTAATCCCGCCCACGCGGCCAAATTTACCGACGCCAGAAACAGCGCGCACTTCCTTGCTGATTTTATTATCGACTAGCCAAGAAAGCTGTTCTTCACCCAAGGTATTGGATGCCACGGTAAATACTAAAAATGGCACGCCAGAGAATTCTACCTTGCCAATAATCGGGTCTTTTAAATCGCTGGGTAAGTCGCCACGCACGCCGTTGACGGCATTTCTAACGTCGTCAACCGCTTCATTAACGGGTTTTTCTAGGGCAAACTCTACGGTCAGCAGCACGCTGCCATCCTGAATCTTGCTATAAACGTGCTTTACGCCTTGCAAGGCGGAGACCGAGTTTTCTAGCTTTCTAGCTACTTCGGTTTCTAGCTGTGCCGGTGCTGCTCCTGGCTGAATTGCCGTTACCGTTACCATCGGTAATTCAATATCAGGGAAGTCTTGCACCTTCATGCTATGAAAAGACAGCACACCAGCCAAAGACAGTAAGACAAATAACATAATGGCCGGAATAGGATTTCTGATCGACCAAGCTGAAAAATTCATTACTCATCCTTGATAGCTGGGTTAATAAGGTGCAATGCGTCTGAATAAAGCCTCAGACTTATTACACCCTACAGTTTGTAAATGTAATGGCCTTGGCTTGATACCTATAGGGCACGCTTTTGTGCCCACGCGTGGCAAGGTTATTTATTTCTGCGTGGGTAGCTGCCCATCCTTAAACCTTACAAAATAAACTCAATGCGCGGCAGTAATGACTTTTACGATATCGCCATCGGCTAAAAATCCTGCGCCACTTTGGATGATTTTGGAGTCTTTACTAATGCCATTCACGGCCACGCGATTGCTATCTTGTCGCCCTAAAGTCACGCGCTGCATCTTCACTTTATTGGCAGCGCCCAGTACAAATACATGGGCAAAGCCATCGCGCATCACAATGCTATTGCCTGGCAGGGTCAGCACTTCGCCTTGGCCAGTTTGTAGCGTGCCTTTGGCAAACATGCCTGGCTTGGCTTCATCGAGTGAGCGGCTTTTTAAATCGACATATACCAGCAGATTGCGGGTACGCGGGTCAACGGTAGGAGCGGCTTTACGCACCACGCCTTCTACCGTCTTGCCGTTTGGCAGGATGAGATTAGCCTTTTGCCCTGTCTTGATACGTAGCACTTCAGCGGCGCTGACTTCGGCCCGCCATTCCAAGCGGCTTTGCCTTACCAGCTTAAATAACTCCTGCCCAGCTTGCACTACGGCACCCACGGTGGCGCTGCGTGATGAGATCACGCCATCATCGGGTGCAGTGACTTGGCTTTGTTTGATGCGTAATTGCTGGCTAGCAAAACGCGCTTTGGCCGCAGCTAATCGCGCGTTAGCTGCGCCTTCTTGCAGCAGTGCTTGTTGAATTTGCTGGGCACTGAGTGCGCCATTACTGTCGAGCTTTCTAACGCGCTCGGCATTATCGTGTGCTTCATTCCATGCGGCCTCCGCCTCGGCAAGGGCGGCTTGCTGCTGGGCTAGCTCAAGCTTGAGTGTTTCACTGACAAATTGCGCCAAGACTTGGCCGCGCTTTACTTCATCACCCACCGCCGCTTGTACTTCGGCCAAGGCATAGCCACCAATCTCTGCCCCTACGATCGATTCTTGCCACGCTTCGATATTGCCATTAGCGCTAATGATGACCGGCCAATTTTGGCTTTGGGGGGCAGTAAGGGTAACGGTCATGGCGGCGCGAGCGGCCTCTGCGGCGGGCTTGGCGATACTCTTGGGCGTGGTAATCAGCGTGATCAGGCCCAGCAGCAGCAAGCAGGCACTCACAACGGCCAGTTTCGGGTGCTGCTTAATTTTGGCGCTTAATTTTTGCATGAAGAATGATCCATTGTGCTTGGCCTACAAGGTGCAATGCGTCTGAATCAAGCCTCAGACTTATTGCACACCCTAAGGTTTGTTGATGAAATATCCCTAACTTAATGCCATGGGCAAGGTACAGTTCACCCGACTTACATCGCCCGCCCACCCAATGCCTTATACAGGGCGATCCAATTTGCGCTTTGCTCTCTTTGAAGGGCCAGCAAACGAGTTTGGGCGGCTAGCTCATAGCGCGCTACTTCTGCCACTTGCAGCTGGCTGGCACTGCCCACCTTGTATAGGGCTTGGCTGGCTTTGAGCTGCACACGGGCGTAGCTGAGCTGGTGTTCTAATTCTGCGGTTCTGTGTTGGCTATCATCCAAACGCAGCATATATTCTTCTATTTCACGCACGGCTTGGCGTACTTGTAGCTGGTAATTGGCGGTGGCCTGCTGGTAGCGGGCAAACGCTGCGTCTTGTTTAGAGCTAAGTTCGCCTGCATTAAAAATGGGGATATTAAAGCTGATGCCGTAAGACCAGTTACGGCTATCTAAATTAATGCCTTCGCTGATTTGGCAGCCCACGCAAATCATGCCAAGTAAAGAGGCGGATGGGTAACGCGCTACTTTGCGCACGGCGACTTCGGCAGCCGCAGAATCTAAGGTGTAGCCAGCAATGCGGATATCGGGGCGTTCGGCCAGCACTTCGGCGGGAACGCTTTTAATAGCAAGGGCTGGCCGAGCAGGCATCAGCCCTGCTTCAGCCGCCAGCATCTCACCAAGCTTGGCTTCTGGCATGCCAGTCAGTGCGACCAGCGCTTTGAGTGTGACGCGGCATTGCGTTGCTAACTCGGCCAAATGATAGCTAGCATCACTGGCTTCGTTATCTGCTTTGGCGGCATCCACCACGCTAGCAAGGCCCACATCCACTTTACTATGCAGCAAGCTTGCGCTGAGTTTTTGCGATTGCAGTACTTGATCTGCTAAGTTTGCCTGCCCTTTGCAAGCACGGTAGCTCACCAAGGTATTGGCTACTTCGGCGGCTAGGCTGGCTTCGGTAAGCTGCTGTGCGCTTTCGCTGCTGGCCATATTGGCGTAAAGGCTTTGCTTGGCTGCAGCAATCCCGCCCCAAAGATCTAGCTCCCAGCGGGCATCAAGGCCTAGGCTAGCTAAATTCTGGGCCGAGCCTGGGTCTGGTAAATTATGTAAGCTACGATTGTAGCTAGCAGTGGCGCTGACATTGGGCCATAAATGAGCGCCAATCGCGGCAGCCTCTGCACGGGCTTCGCTAATTTTAGCCTTGGCTTGCGCCATAGTTGGGTGGTTAGCCAGCGTTTGTTGCAGTAAAGTATTGAGCGTTTGATCCTGCCAGCTGGCCCAGCTATTGGTGGTTTGCTGCGAGGATAGATATGGGGCATTCCACTCGCTGGCCGTAGCTAGATCGCCATCTGCCGGTTTAGGGATCGTCACTGCACAGCCTGATAGTAGACAAGCCAATCCTAGCAAGCGGAACAGATGCGGCATACAGATCCTTGAGCAACGCGATAGGTGGTGGGATAGTTGTTATTTTTGGGCATAGTTTGTGCTGGTCACTATGCTAAATGAGTCATATTACTAAGGCAACCGTGGTTTGACATTTATACATATTGATAAAAATATCATTACTTGTTTGCAACTGTCGTAAGATGGCTTGATCTACTCTTTATTGGTGGTAGCCAAATTTTTATCGTAAATGTTTTATGCGGCAATCTCGCCAGATTTGCCGTCTAATGCTAATCTTCGTGTAGTTTTATTACAGGATTTGTTCGATGGCAAAAGGTAATCTATTTGTGGTGACTGCACCTTCCGGCGCAGGCAAAACCACATTGGTCGCAGCGCTGCTTGCTGCAGACCAAAACGTGCAATTATCCGTATCATTCACCACCCGCGCACCACGTCCAGGTGAAGTTGATGGTAAGGATTATCATTTTGTAGCGCGTGAAGTGTTTGAGCAAATGATCCTAAACGGTGATTTTTTTGAGCATGCCGAGGTTTACGGCAATTACTACGGTACCTCGCAAACATGGATTAATAAGGCTATTGATACTGGCCGCGATATTCTGCTTGAGATCGATTGGCAGGGCGCAGCGCAAGTTCGTCGTTTATTTCCAGACGCTGTTGGGCTGTTTGTTTTGCCGCCTTCGGTTGAGGTATTAGAGCAGCGCTTAAAAAACCGTGGCAAAGATAGCGATGAAGTGATCGAGCGTAGAATGGCGGTAGCAAAAGAAGAAATCAGCCATGTAGAAGAGTTTGATTACGTGATTGTAAACGAGCATATCGACGAAGCCGTGCGTGATATCGTGAGTGCTGTGCGGGCAGAACGTCTGAAATTGCATAGGCAAAGTGCCCGTCACCAAGTGCTGATTAGTAGCTTAAAAGCGGGCTAAGCCTCCTTTTAATATGAAGTTTGCAGATTTACTGGGCAATCTCCTTACGAAGCAGGCTATTTTCTGCTAGAATCAAGGGTTAGTCGCAGGAATCTGCGAATCACCATCACAAGGGACACTGCCATGGCTCGCGTTACCGTAGACGACTGCCTTAACCGCATCGAAAATCGTTTTGATTTGACCTTAGCTGCAGCTTACCGCGCTCGCCAAATTGCAAACGGTTCTACTCCACAGATCGAGCACAATGGCCGTGAAAAGCCAACTGTACTTGCGCTGCGTGAAGTAGCCGCTGGTTTGGTAAGCAAAGATATCTTGATTAAGCGCTCTTAAGCTTTTCTGGCCCAGCTTGCTGGGCCTGTTTTTTTTGGGCTTTGAATATGGAAATGTTACTAGCAGATATTGATTTGCCAGAGTTGGCGAGTACAGCTCCGGAAGTGTTCGCCGATGCAAATCGTTTTTTATCGCTAAACACATCGTATTTAAAGATAGAAGACCGGCAATTCTTGGCCGCCGCTTTTTGCTTTGCCGATGCCTCACATCGGGGCCAAACTCGCCGTTCTGGCGAGCCTTATATCTCACATCCGCTCGCAGTTGCCACCATTCTTACCCAATGGAAGCTCGATGCCCAAGCTTTGGCAGGCGCATTGCTGCACGATGTGATGGAAGACAGCGGCGTTACCAAACTAGAACTCACCGAAAAGTTTGGTAAAACAGTTGCCGAGCTCGTCGATGGCATGAGCAAAATCGATAAGCTTGAATTCCAAAGTAAAGAAGAAGCGCAGGCAGAGAATTTCCGCAAAATGCTCTTAGCTATGGCGCGTGATTTACGCGTTATGCTGATTAAACTTGCCGATCGTTTGCATAATATGCGCACTATGGATGCGATGCGTCCAGATAAGCAAAAGCGTATTGCGCGTGAAACGATGGAAATCTATGCGCCAATCGCCAATAGAATTGGCCTCAATAGCGCCTATCAAGAATTAGACGATTTAGCTTTTAAATATTTGCACCCAAATCGCTATGGGGTATTGTCTAAGGCATTAAAAGCCGCACGCGGTAATCGCCGCGAAGTGGTGGGTAAGATTTTAGATTCGATTAAAGATAAATTGGCTACGGCTAAAATTGAAGCCAGCGTCACTGGGCGTGAAAAAAACCTCTATAGCATTTATCGCAAAATGCAGGAAAAACAACTCAGTTTTTCTGAAGTGCTAGATATCTATGCGTTTAGAGTGATTGTAAAAGACGTGCCTACCAGCTATCTCACGCTGGGCTCCTTGCATGCTTTATTTAAACCAATTCCAGGCAAATTTAAAGACTATATTGCGATCCCCAAAGCCAATGGCTATCAAAGCCTGCATACCACGCTATTTGGCCCTTATGGTACGCCTATTGAGATTCAAATTCGCTCTGGTGATATGCACCGCATTGCTGATGCTGGCGTGGCTAGTCATTGGATGTATAAAAGCGGCGATGAGGGGTTTTCTGATGTGCAGAAAAAAACCCATCAATGGCTGCAATCTTTATTAGAAATTCAAGCCGAATCCGGCGATGCAGTTGAGTTTTTAGAGCATATCAAGGTTGATCTATTCCCTGATCAGGTCTACGTATTTACCCCTAAGGGCAAGATTTTTAATATGCCTGCCGGATCAAGCTGCGTTGATTTTGCCTACGCCGTGCATTCAGATATTGGCGATAGCTGTATTGCGGCAAAAATTAATCATGAATTAGTGCCATTACGCACCCGCTTAAAAAATGGCGATCAGGTGGAGATTGTTTCTGCGGTACACGCACGGCCAAATCCCTCTTGGCTAACCTTTGTGACTACCGGCAAGGCCAGATCGCATATTCGGCATTTCTTAAAAGGCATGCGTTTCGAAGAATCGGTATTGCTGGGTGAGCGCTTATTGGCCCAAGGCTTTGCTAATTTAAATCAGCCTTTGCAAAATGTCAGTGATGATGTGTGGGATCGCTATTTAAAAGAAAATGGCGAAAAATCGCGCGAAGTAGTGAAAGCGGAATTAGGTTTAGGTAAGCGTTTGGCGGTTGTGGTAGCTAAACGTTTATTGCAATTAGCCGGTAGTTGGCAAGATGAAGCTGCCTTAGGGCGTAAACCCGCAGCGGTTGCTGTACGTGGTGGGGAAGGCATGGCGATTCAATGCGCGCGATGTTGTAATCCTATCCCTGGCGATCCTATTTTAGGTTTTGTTAAAAAAGATCAAGGGCTCGTGATTCATACTCACGATTGCCCGCAAATTGCCCATGGCCGAATTGATAGCGAAAAGCTCATTGATGTGGAATGGGATGCTGATGTGAATCGGCTATTTGATGTGCCTGTGCGTATTTTGGCGCAAAATGATAGAGGCACTTTAGCGCAAATTGCTTTGGCGATTGCCGATGCCGATGCCAATATCACCGCCGTGGCTACCCAAGAGCCAGAAGGCTTTTCTGAGCGCTATATGCAGATTCAATTTACCTTGCAGGTGAGTAATCGTACACATTTAGCCAAGGTGATGAAAAACCTTCGCCAATTACCTTCGGCTTATCGCATTCAAAGAATGCGAGCATAGCGTTTAATTTTTTATATCTTAAATAAAACACATCATGCAAATCTCAATAAATGGCGAAGCCCGCGAATTTACCGCTCCACTTACCCTGCTGGATTTAATAGCTTTGCTTGAGCTCAAGGGCAAGCGGATTGCAATCGAGCAAAATGGCGAAATCGTACCTAAAAGCCAGCACGCCACCACGTATCTTAGCGAAGGCGATGTGTTAGAAATGGTGGTTGCCGTCGGTGGTGGTTAAGTTAGGCTAATGGGCGAGTATAAAACTTGCTCCTACCGTGTTTCTATTCAGAGTTAAGGGGCGTATATGTCGGATCAATTTCAAATTGCAGGACAAGCTTATCAATCACGCTTGATTGTGGGCACAGGAAAATACCAAGATTTTGCTCAGACCCGCGCGGCGGTCGATGCCTCAGGTGCAGAGATTATTACCGTGGCGATTCGTCGGGTAAATATCGGTCAAGACGCAAACCAACCCTCTTTGCTTGAATATCTACCGCCATCCCAATTCACTTACCTGCCAAATACAGCAGGCTGTTACAACGCCACCGATGCCGTGCGCACCTTGCGCTTGGCCCGCGAGCTATTAGACGGGCATAAGTTGGTTAAGCTAGAAGTGCTTGGGGATGCTAATACGCTTTACCCAAATGTGCGTGAAACTTTGATTGCCGCTGAAACCTTGGTTAAAGAAGGTTTTGATGTGATGGTTTATACATCGGATGACCCGATTGTGGCTAAAGAGCTAGAAGACATCGGCTGCTGCGCCATTATGCCTTTGGCTTCTTTAATTGGCTCAGGCATGGGCATCTTAAACCCATGGAATCTGCGGCTGATTATTGAGTCGGCTAAAGTGCCGGTACTAGTGGATGCCGGTGTAGGTACGGCATCGGATGCCGCCATTGCGATGGAACTAGGCTGCGATGGGATTTTGATGAATACCGCGATTGCTGGCGCAAAAGATCCAATCCTCATGGCCCGTGCCATGAAGCTAGCCGTAATGGCAGGGCGCGATGCATTCTTAGCTGGCCGTATTCCACGAAAACTTTATACGGCAGACCCAAGCTCGCCGGTTTCTGGCTTGATTGCTGCGAAGTAAATAAAACAAATCCAAACCTTTAAGCACGGAGAACACAGAGGACACGGAGTTACACAGAGAAAAGCAATCCTGATTATGTCTCTTGCTCAAACAAAGCCATGACATGTAGGCCAATATTCTGTAGGGGCGCTGCTTGCTGCGCCCTGTTCAGCGAGGGCGCAGCAAGCAGCGCCCCTACGAGTTAGCACTATTGGCGTTGATATTCTCAGACCAACGACAAAAAATGAGCAAGAGACATAATGAGAAAAGTAATTGTGCTTTATCAGCAAAGGGCTCAATTTAAAACTGTTTTTCTCCGTGAGAGTCCGTGTTCTCCTTAACTCCGTGGTTCACGGTTTGGGTTTTGTTATAAAATAGCTTTAATTAGAAAACACGCCGCGCGATGCGGCGTTTTTGTTTGCAAGGAATTGAGAAATGGAACACCCAAATTATATGCGCCGTATTCGCAGTTTTGTGCTGCGCCAAGGGCATTTATCTACTGGCCAAGAGCGCGCTATTGCTGAATTTGGCGAGCAATTTTGCATTCCCTATCAGGCTGAAGTTTTGGATTTAAATGCGGCTTTTGCCCGTACTGGTCCAAAGATTTTAGAAATCGGTTTTGGTATGGGTGGCCCCACGGCGGAGATCGCCAGCAATAAGCCAGAAACGGATTACCTTGGGGTAGAGGTTCACACGCCAGGCGTGGGTAGCTTGCTCAAGCTCTTGGGCGAGCAGGGCTTACAAAACGTGCGTATCGTGCAGCACGATGCGGTAGAAGTGCTAGAAAAAATGCTCGCTGCCAATAGCCTAGATGGGGCGCATATTTTCTTCCCCGATCCTTGGCATAAAAAACGCCATAACAAGCGTCGTTTGATTCAGCCAGATTTGGTGAAGCTTTTATGCTCTCGTATCAAAGCTGGCGGCTATGTGCATTTGGCCACCGATTGGGAAGACTACGCCATCCAGATGTTAGAAGTGCTTTCTAATGAGCCAGCATTGCAAAACACCGCAGCAAGCTATGCCGAAAGGCCAGATTATCGCCCGCTGACTAAGTTTGAAAACCGCGGCATCAAGCTTGGCCATGGCGTGTGGGATTTGGTGTTCCGTAAGGTATAGTGCTTGGGGCGTGGCCTTAGCCAAACTCAATACGCTTTAAATACGATGTAAGCCGCTGCGCCTGTGGTGCTTGTTCTTGCTTGCATTCGCTTTTTTACCACTGAATGGGGTATTTCGTGCAATAGCGCTTTATTTTTCCTGATACTTGCCGATAACCCAGTGATGAGCCTGTTCTTTCGTCAGAATATGGTGGGTAAAAAGTAAATAAAGCGCTGTTGGTATTAGATTCGCAGCTGTGGATTAAATACCGGCAGAGCCTAAAAGGTGGGATAAAAATGCGGATTAAACATATTTTACTGTCGCTTGCGACCATGCTGGCTTGTGCTGCTACTGCTTACGCGGATGACGGTAGTAATCAAGTCGTGTCTGCCGCTGGCTATGGCGCGCCGCCGCAAATTGAAGGTTTATCGGGCGCACAGCGCCGCTTAATGTCGATGCGTGCTTCTAAGCTGGATGCCTATCGTGCCTTGGCCGAAACGGTACAGGGTTTTAGATTGGCAGGTAATAGTACGGTGGCGGCTTTATCGGTGCAAAATGACAGCTTTCGCACCTATGTAGATGCCTATTTGCGTGGTGCACGTGTGGTATCGATGAATGCCCTGCCAGAGGGCGCTTATGAAACTATTTTAGAGCTGGATATGTCTAAATTTGCTGGCGAATCTAGCTCAAATCATCCCTTTATGATGCGAGGTCGTTAGTGATCAAAGCCTGTGTGCTTAGCTGTTTGCTGCTGAGTAATAGCTATGCAGCAGAGATTGAGGGCTTATCTGCTATTGGCGTAGGCGGTGTTCCTATGGCTAAGC
Organism: Iodobacter sp. CM08; assembly: GCF_033446605.1. Taxonomy (NCBI): domain Bacteria; kingdom Pseudomonadati; phylum Pseudomonadota; class Betaproteobacteria; order Neisseriales; family Chitinibacteraceae; genus Iodobacter; species Iodobacter sp. CM08. The sequence continues at coordinate 33,228 of NZ_JAWQUO010000040.1, forward strand.
AGGAGGCGATTCAAGATGCTTTGATGCAGGCTTCTTTGTGGAATGGGGCAAAAGTCGAAGCCAGTAGTTTGGTTGAGGAAGGCCGCGTCAGCGAGCTGCAACGGGTAGTGCCGGTGCAAGAGCTAAGCCGGTATAAATTGCTGCGAGAATGGCGTGAAGGTAGTTTTTATCATGTACTGATAGAGAGCGATCCAGCGCCAGAAGTGCCGCTCAGCAAAGCCCCCGTCGCCAGCGCCGTTACTGCAGTAAAACCCGCAGAGAGCATGGCTGCAGCCAATGTTTTGCCGCCAACTGCGCCACGTTATGCTCAGTGTCCACAGGCAGATTTTGCCTACAGAAAAAAACTATTATTAGCGCATTTCCAGTTGCAAAACCCAGCGGATGCCAATGATATTGTGCATTTTCAAGATGGTTTTCAGCAAGAGCTGAGCCGGCTGCTTGCCGCATCTGATCATTACCTGCCGCTGCGCACGGTCAATGAAGCCGCTTTTAATCTGCAGCCAGGCTTTTATGACCCCATATTGCAACCAGAACGAGTGAGAGAGCTAGCCCGCCGCTATGGCACTCAGTTTGTGGTGGGGGGCGTGGTGCGGGATATTGGCCCATATGGTGAGCGCTATAGTCTTGCTTGGGGGAATGATATAAAAAGCGGCGAGCGTAGGATTAGCCCGAGTATTCCTATGTTGCAGCTTTCTAGCGGCTTGCCAAGCATTGCCCCACTAGGGCTAAAAGTAAAACCTTCCTCGCGCCGGTTTGAGGCCGATCTCTATGTGTTTGATGGTGCCAGTGGTGCACTATTAAAACAGCAGCGCTTTACGGATTCGGCCACTGGCGAGGTGATGCAAGGCAGTGATTATGTGTTTGGATCACGGCGTTTTTATGACACTGATTTTGGTCAGATGGTTGAGCAGCAATTGGGCAAAATTGTGGCGGGTGTGGATGATGCTTTAGCCTGCCAAGCGTTTGCCGCCAGAATTAGCCGAGTCGAAAAAAACCGTGTTTTTCTTGACGCAGGCAGTACGGCTAGATTGGCTAAAGGTGATAAATTACAGCTGTTCCGCGTAAAGAGCACCAATCAAGTGGTGGCTGCGCTGAATGGGGATAGCAGTATGTCTTTGGGCATGCCAGAAGAATTGGTTAGCGCGGTGACCATTACCCAAGTACAACCTTTGTTTGCCATTGCAGTTTTAGAAAACGGCAGCATCACCCCAGAGGTGGGGGATTATGTGCGTTTTAGTATGAAGGAATCCCGATGAAGATCCTTAGGCTAAGCATTGCGGCCACTATCGTGTTGACGATGACCGCCGTAGAAGCCTCTCCTCCCTATCGCTTTGGCCACAATGGCCGCCGAGTGTCTGCGCATGCTCCGGCCCCAGCCCCAGCTAAGGTCACACATGGCTCTACAGCCAGCAGTAAGTCAGGGCCAACGGTGCAGGCTAGGCCACAGCCGCATGTTGAAACCTTACCTGCCACGGTTCTGACGCGCTCGGCCGCAGCACCGATGACAAGTAGTGGCATGACATACTCCGAGCCAAAATTAAGCACAGCACAAGAAAACGAGCTGCGCTGGCGGCTATACAGCTACCCTTAGGGGCAGACTGATTATTAAGCTCTGATGTTACGCACCCATCATTAAAAATTAATGGGTTACCATTTCCTCAATCAGCGACAGAGCACATTCCGCCTAAAGACCTGCGTAACATCAGTTAAGTTGATATTGCGGCGCACCCAGCGTTGTTCTCTACGGCCATGCTTAGTTGGGCAAAATATTGCAACGACTCGCCAACCATTGCTGTTTCCAATCCTATTAATTTACCTGATTATGTCTCTTGCTCAGACAAAGCCATATAATTGCATGTAGGCCAATATGCAGTGGGCGCAGCAAGCAGCGCCCCTACGGCTTATATCCATAAATGTCGATCATCTTAGATAAACGGCAAAAAATGAGCGAGAGGCATAATCAGGTCAATTTAAGCGATGTCATTAGAGAAATCGGTTTTCTTAGGGTGGGCAAAGGCGGTTTATCTTGGCCACCCTAAAAATGCTTAAGTTGACAGGATCGTTCCTCCTCCCCTCCGCTTTTTGATTAGCCTTAAAACTAATGCTATGCAGCGCCATGCTTGCCGAAACCCTGCCTTATTCCTCATCTTTAAAGGGTTTTTCAAGCCCTGTGTTTGAGCTTAAAAACGCTTAAAACTCAAATAATGTCTTAATTCAATATTCCCTTTTTTCTGTGAAACGCCGTGTCCTCCGCGCCCTCCCGTGGTTGAGGATTTAGGCTCAACTGTGCCTACCTTCTGTTATTAATTTCTTCAGCCTTGAAAGATTATTGTTGCAACGCGCAAAGATAAGTGTAAGCAATAGTAATAAATAAGCTAAAACGATAGTGCTTGTCGTCATAAATTCCCCCGCCATAAACTGACATCACAGCTTTCAGTCGCAGCTTTTAGTTTGTTTTTGGCCGCGATTTAGTTTCTGTATGCGAGTGCTTTCACTTTTTAATAAAGGAAACATCATGGCAGAGCAAGTTAAACGGGAGTTAAAGCGCTCGCTGAAAACCATCCACCTATGGGGCATTGCGGTGGGTTTGGTGATTTCTGGCGAGTATTTTGGCTGGAGTTATGGCTGGGATAAGGCGGGCACGCTGGGGTTTATGATCACCTCCTTGGTGATTGCGGCCATGTATACCACTTTTATTTTTAGCTATACCGAGCTAACCACCTCGATTCCCCATGCGGGCGGGCCGTTCGCCTATGCAAGGCGCGCCTTTGGCCCCACAGGTGGTTATATCGCAGGCATGGCTACCTTAATTGAGTTTGTGTTTGCCCCGCCCGCTATTGCGCTGGCTATTGGCGCTTATTTAGGCGTGCAGTTTCCTGGCTTAGACCCAAAACACGCGGCTTTGGGTGCTTATATCGTGTTTATGTTTTTGAATGTGATTGGCGTGACCATTGCGGCAACTTTTGAGCTTTGTGTCACCATCTTGGCAATTTTAGAGCTGATGGTGTTTATGGGCGTGGTGGCGCCAGGCTTTGCATGGAGCAATTTTATGGCCCACGGCTGGTCGGGAGCGGATCATTTTAGTAGCGCATCCATTAGCGGCATGTTTGCGGCGATTCCCTTTGCCATCTGGTTCTTTTTAGCGATTGAAGGCGCGGCCATGGCGGCAGAAGAAGCAGAAGACCCACGTAAAACGATTCCTCGTGCCTATATCAGCGGCATTTTAACGTTGGTGGTGCTGGCCATTGGTGTGATGGTGTTTGCGGGCGGTGTGGGGGATTGGCGTCAGTTGGCTAATATCAACGAGCCTTTACCTAAGGCTATGCAAATGGTGGTTGGGACGAATTCAGGCTGGCTGCATATGCTGGTGTGGATTGGGCTATTTGGGCTGATTGCCTCTTTTCACGGCATTATCATGGGCTATTCACGGCAGATCTATGCGCTAGGGCGGGCGGGTTATTTGCCTAGCGTGCTAGCCAAAGTGAATCAGCGCTTTCAAACCCCACACTGGGCGATTTTGGCGGGTGGTGTGGTGGGTGTGGCGGCCATTTATGCGGATTCAGTGATCCAGCTGCAAGGTATGTCGCTTACCGCCGCGATTATCACCATGTCGGTATTTGGTGCAATCGTGATGTACATCATCTCTATGGCAGCCCTGTTTAAATTACGCCGTAGCGAGCCTGCTTTAGAGCGCCCTTATAGCGTGCCTTTTTATCCTATCTTCCCCTGTGTTGCGCTGGCCTTAGCCCTCGTTGCCTTAGTCGCCATGATTTATTTCAACCAAACTATTTTCTGGATTTTTATAGGCTTTATGCTCGGCGGCTACGCCTACTTCCTAGCTACCCGTCAAGCCAGAGACGATGCACCCCATGATGAAATGCTGCAAACGGTGGGGGATGTGGTGAAGTAAGGCCAACATTAAAACCCAAATCTTGAACCACGGAGGCCACAGAGGACACGGAGTTTCACGGAGAAAAGCGTTTTAATTACTTAAAGCCCAGCAATCTGGATCCATATCATAGCTCGTCGCACGGGGCTTTAAATCACCCCTTGAAACACGCCGGAGCGAGGAACAAGCGGGGCGGGGTTTCGGCCAGAGAGCGAGGCAGCGAGCCAATCTCGCCCGCCGCCGACTCGATTGTCCGCAGCGCAGGGGCCTTCGTGTTTCGTGGGGTGGCCTTCTTTGGCTTCGTTTCTTGGCGAAGCAAGAAAGGAAGGGTCCGCGGTGGCAACCGCTCCAAAATCAACGTGCCGAAGGCACTTAATCTTTAAGTAAGTGGGTAAATACCCACTCTCACGCACACCGCATCAGGGGATCAATATGCAAGCTCGTGAAGTGAAAACAATAGAAGATGCAATAGCCGTGGTGGAAGCCAGCGGACTGAGCCATATCAAAGTGGGAATATCTGATATCGATGGCGTGATGCGTGGCAAATATGTATCGAAAGAAAAGTTTTTTTCCATACTTAAAGGCGGTCTTTGTTTTTGCAATGTGGTGATGGGTTGGGATAGCAACGATCAGCTCTATGACAATGTGGAATACACCGGCTGGCACACCGCTTACCCCGATGCTCAGGCGCATATTATTCCCGAAAGCTGCCGTGAGCTGCCGCTAGAAATGGTTGATGGCAAGCCGATGCTGTTTTTCTTGGGCGAATTCAGTGGCGACGCCGAAGCCATTTGCCCGCGCCAGCTTTTAAGCCGCATCGTTAAAAAAGCCGCTGATATGGGGTATCTGGCTTATTCCGCGCTGGAGTACGAATTCTTTGTGTTTAAAGAAACGCCAGAATCAGTGCGGGCTAAAAACTATCAAAACCTCATCCCCTGGACACCCGGTTATTTTGGGTATTCCATTTTGCGCAGCACGGTGCATGCCGATTTTTATCATCAACTGCTCAAGCTATGTGAAACCATGGATATGGGCATCGAAGGCCTGCATACCGAAACCGGCCCAGGCGTATTAGAGGCCGCGATTGCCGTGGATGAAGCCAGCCGCGCTGGGGATAAAGCTTTCTTATTTAAAACTTTCTGTAAGGTGCTGGCGCAGCAAAATAATCTGATGGCCACCTTTATGGCCAAATGGTCGGCCGAGCTACCAGGGCAAAGCGGCCATATTCATTTATCTTTAAATGATATTAAAACCGGCAAATCGGTGTTTTACGATCCTACCCAGCCACACAATATGAGCAAAACCCAGCGGCACTTTTTAGCTGGGGTGCAAAGGCTGTTACCTGAATTTATGGCGATGTTTGGTCAGACGGTGAATAGCTATTCACGGCTGGTGCCAGGCTACTGGGCACCACTGGATGCCACATGGGGCCTAGAAAACCGCACCACCGCACTGCGGCTTATCCCTGGATCGGCTAAATCGCAAAGGGTGGAAGTACGCATCGGCTCGGCAGATGCCAATCCCTATATCGCCCTTGCCGCAGCGCTTGGTGCAGGCCTCTACGGCATTGAGCATCAGTGGGAGCCAGAAGAAATGGTGGTGGGTAATGCCTATACCCAAACCTTTCCAGATCGCTTACACCTGCCCAATACCCTTGGGGAAGCCGCACAACGCCTAAAAGCATCCGAAGCCGCCCAAGCCCTCTTTGGCACGCCCTTTGTGAATCACTTTGTCGCCACGCGCGAATGGGAAGAAAGAGAATTTCGCAAACATGTAACGGATTGGGAATTAAAACGCTATTTTGAGATTATCTGACGCTGAAAAAGGTCTGTGGGCACAGAGGACAGGAATGTAGGGTGGGCAAGTTTTTTGCCCACGCGGGCTGTGCGTGACTCTCCGCGTGGGCACGATAAACCATTGTGCTCACCCTACAAGGGTTTCCTATGAAGATTTTTCTCTGTGTTCTTTGTGTGCTCAGTTTTCTCTGTGTCTACAGATCTTTTTAAAGAATTTTTTTAAAAACCATTCCACCCACTTGGAGTAGCTATGCCTGAACTGATTACGATGAGTCCTATCGATGGTAGCGAAGTGGTGCGGCGTGCTTATGCCGATGAGCACCATATCGCGGCTACTTTACGCCGTGCCAAGATTGCCCAGCGGGATTGGCGGCAGGTTTCTCTGCTGGAGCGTGCGGCGGTGCTGAGCCGGGCGGTGGATGGTTTTACCGCCAATAAGGATGCGATTGCAGAGGCGATTACGCGCCAGATTGGCCGGCCTATTCGCTATACACCCAATGAAGTGCTTGGTTTTGATACTCGGGCGCGGCATATGATGGCGATTGCGCCTGAGGCATTGGCTGATATCCGGCCAACGCCGATCGATGGCTTTAATCGCTTTATCCGCCGCGAAGCGCTGGGCGTGGTGCTGGTGGTGGCACCGTGGAATTACCCGCTGCTAACTGCAGTGAACGCGATTATTCCGGCGCTGATGGCGGGCAATACGGTGATCCTAAAACACTCGGCACAAACCCCGCTGTGCGCCGAGCAAATCCACGCCGCCTTTGTGGCTGCAGGCCTGCCTGCTGGCGTGTTCCAATATTTGCATACCGATCACGCCAGCACGCAAAAGCTGATTCAGGCTAAAGAAATCAAACATGTTTGCTTTACCGGCTCGGTCGCTGGCGGCATCGCCGTGGAGCAGGCCGCTGCGGGGCGTTTTATTGGCGTGGGTTTAGAGCTGGGTGGCAACGATGCGGCGCTAGTGCGTAGCGATGCCGATATTGCGCATGCCGTGGATACGCTGGTTGATGGCGCGTTTTTTAACTCTGGGCAAAGCTGCTGCGGTACTCAGCGCATCTATGTGCACCAGTCGGTGTATCAAGATTTTGTCGATCGCGCACTGGCGCTGACCGAGCAATATGTTTTGGGCAATCCGCTGGATGCCGCCACCACCCTCGGCCCTGTGGTGCGCGTGGCCGCCGCCAATGCAGTGCGAGCGGTAGAGGCTGATGCACTGGCTAAAGGCGCAAGCCAGATTGTCGATACCCGCCGCTTTACGCTGGATGATGGCAAAGGTGCTTATCTGGCCCCAAGGATTTTTACCGGCGTAAATCACCATATGCAGCTGATGGCCGACGAATGCTTCGGCCCTGTGGTGGGCATCATGCCGGTAAAAAACGACGAAGAAGCCATCCAATTGATGAACGACAGCCCATACGGCCTAACCTCTGCCGTATTTAGCCGCGACGAAAACATCGCGCTCAGCCTAGGCGATCAGCTGGAATGCGGTACGTTTTTTATGAACCGTTGCGATTACCTAGACCCCGCTCTACCTTGGACCGGCATTAAACAAACTGGGCGGGGAGCGACTTTATCGGTACTGGGGTACGACTACCTGACAAGGCCGAAGTCATTTCATTTGAAGCAGATGTAATGTTTTTCTTTATGTAGAAAAACCCAAATCTTCAACCACGGAGGCCACAGGACACACGGAGTTTCACGGAGGAAAAGCATCGAGGGTCTAGTAGGTGATTGGGTTTTGAGTCGATTTAATTTCAGAAAACGGAGTTTAAATCTCGGCTCTCCGCATGGGGCTTAATAATCCCCTTGAAGCACGCCGAGCGAGGAATAAGCGGCTCGGGGTTTCGGAAAAGGGGTAGCGAGGCAGCGAGCGCGCAGCCTTTTTCGCCGAGGCGATTATCCGCAGCGAGGGGCCTTCGTGCTTCGTGGGGGCGCCTTCTTTGGCTTCGTTTCTTGGCGAAGCAAGAAAGGAAGGCCCCTGCGGTGGCTACCGCACCTAAATACTGTGCCGAAGGCACTTAAAAGATCTGTTGTGATTTTAATCTACGTTACAACTTGCCAAGTCTAAGGTAAAAGCGGCGGGTTTCACCCGCCCTACGATGATGGAAACTGAAATCAACCACAGGATACTTAAATGAATCTCGATCGCTACACCGTAAATTGGAATTACCCCACCAATGTGAAATGTGGCGTGGGGCGGGTGAGGGATTTGCCGCAGCTAGCGCGATCTTTAGGCATTAAAAAGCCATTGCTGATTACCGACCCGGGGCTGGCCACTTTATCGCCCGTACTGAGCACTCTGACCTTGCTGGATGGGGCTGATTTGCACGCAGGCCTGTTTCATCAGATTAAGGGCAACCCAACTGGGCAAAATGTGGCCGACGGGGTGCAGGCTTACAGCGAGGGCGGCTATGACGGCATCATTGCGCTGGGCGGTGGCTCGGCGCTGGACGCGGCCAAAGCGGTGGCGATGATGGTTGGGCAGAGCGGCCCGCTTTGGGATTATGTGGATGAAGGGGACAACTGGCTGAGGATTAAAACGGAAGGCATGGCTCCGCTTATTGCCATTCCTACCACGGCGGGCACAGGCTCCGAAGTAGGCCGAGCTTCGGTGATTACCCATGAAGCCGAGCACGCTAAAAAGATTATTTTTCACCCGCGCATGTTGCCTGCCATTGTGATTTTAGATCCTGTTTTGAGCACCGGCTTGCCCGCTAAGCTCACCGCAGCCACGGGTATGGATGCCTTAAGCCACAGCTTAGAAGCCTATTGCTCACCGTTTTATCACCCCATGGCTAGCGGTATTGCCTTGGAAGGCATGCAACTAGTACGTGAGTGGCTGCCGCGTGCCGTTGCCGATGGCACAGATCTGGAGGCGCGGATGCAAATGCTGGTGGCATCCAGTATGGGGGCGACGGCGTTTCAGCGCGGCCTGGGTGCAATGCACGCCTTGGCGCACCCGCTGGGTGCGCGTTTTGATGCCCATCACGGCATGCTCAACGCCATTCTGATGCCCTATGTTTTAAAAGCCAATCAGGCCGCCATTGACGAGCGTATCACCGCCGCCGCCCGCTACCTTGGCCTGCCCAACCCTTCGTTTGCCGCCTTTCTAGACTGGATTTTGCGTCTGCGCGAAGAAGTTGGCATCCCACATACCTTAAAAAGCATAGGCCTAGATGAATCCTGTCTGGAAACCATCGGTGCAGAGGCCGTGGCGGATGGCTCGCACGGCACCAACCCGATTCCGTTTACTCCACAGCAATATCGCAATATTTGCGCGGCGGCTTTGGACGGATTGTTGTAGAAGTTTTTGGGGCTTTGCCAAACCCAAATCTTGAACCACGGAGGCCACAGAGAACACGGAGTTTCACGGAGAAAAACAAGCCTTGAATTACGTTGCTTTCTAGGTTTTAAGTATTTCAAAACTCAGCAATTAGGATTCGTATCGCTATGAGTGGCAGTGGGCTTAAATCTCCCCTTGAAACACGCCGGAGCGAGGAACAAGCGGGGCGGGATTTCGGCAAGGGAGCGAGGCAGCGAGCCAATCCCGCCCGCCGCCGACTCGATTGTCCGCAGCGCAGGGGCCTTCGTGTTATTGGGGTTGTGGCTTGGCTGATGTAGGCTGCTAAATATGGACACCTTCAATTGAGATAAAATCATCTCTGGAGGTAAGTCATGGCAAGTCGTTATACCGCTGCATTTCGTGCAGAAGCCGTTAAATTAGTACTCGAACAAC
>NZ_JAWQUO010000041.1:0-40463 GCF_033446605.1 Iodobacter sp. CM08
CGTTTCAATCGTCGAGCAGACCTGTGCGCTCTGATTCCTCGATTACTCAAAGCCGTGATGCAGGCTAAACCTTGTCCAAGAGGGGTATTTCAAGCCTTAATTGAGCAAGAGACATAATCAGGTACGGTTTTTGAGTATCCATGGATAGGAATCCTCACTTTCGGTGCAAAACTTCAGCTCTGTGGCTGTTGCCTCTGTGCTTAGCAAAGCCAGCAGGCTGCAGAGTAGCAACAAGGCACGTCCTGAGTGGGGAGTCTTTGTCATCATCGGCGTCTTCTGTTTAAGTGCATCGCTCTGGGTATAGCGCTGAATGCACTGTGCAGCAATGGCAGGCTTGCTTTATATTGGCCCGATGGTGGTTTCTGCTTGATGGCGCATATCTGCCTAAAGACCTAAGTCTTTAGGCAGAAAGGGCAAGGTTCTGCTACTGGGGTGTTTCTTAGGCTAGAACACGGCCAAATAAACCGAGTGCGCACTGATAGCCAAGCATGGCTAATTGCGCATCGTAGCGAAGGCCTTCATCACGCATAAAGGCATGCTGACCATTTACCTCGTGCCAGCTAAAGTTAATTTCTGCTGCGGATAGCTTTTGATAAACCAGTGCGCGGCCTGTCGCGGGGATGTGGGGATCCTGCCTGCCCCAGAACATCAACAGCTCGCCAGAAATATCGGTGAGTCTGTCCATGCTGTGTTGGCCGGCTTGGTTTGGAATAACGTTGGTGTGCAGATCGGTAGGGTAAAAGCAGGCCGTGGCTTTAATTTGTGGCTGTAAGGCTGCACGGAAAGCCAGGTGGCCACCGATACAAAAGCCCATCGCACCGATTTGCCCATTGCACCAAGGCTGATCGCTCAGCCAGGTAATCATGGCTTGATTATCGCTGTCGTAGCTTTCTACAGATTTACCCATTTTATCGCTATTGCCCTTATCGCTGCCGGCTTGATCGTAAGCAAGTACCGTACCGATGGGGTTTAGCTCATGAAAAATTTCTGGTACTAGCACCGCGTAGCCATGCCCAGCCATCAGTCGTGCAGCGCGTTCAATTGGGCCAGTCTGCTGAAAAATCTCTGAATAAAGCAAAATAACCGGATAGGCTTTATCGCCCTCGGGCCGGTGCACATAGGTGCGCATTAGGCCGGTGGGGGTAGCAAGATCAATGATTTCTTTTTGGATGATCATGTTTATTCCTTATTTGAGGGCAACATATCCCCAATCCTATCAACTTAAGAGCACGGTTGATCGTTAAGCCTTAAGCGATCAACGTAGATCTATCTATTGCACGCATTGAAGCATCGTAGGGCGGGTAAAACCCGCGTATTTATTCAACATCACTCGCGGGTTTCACCCGCCCTACGAATGGCATATTGCTTAAGTTGATAGGATGGAACATATCCCCCCTTAGGGTGGGCAAGATAGACCGTTATTACATATGGATGTTACGTAGCAAGATCAAAAAACGCAGTCGACTAAAAGCACGAACAGATATCACATCACCAATCATCTTTTTTTTTAATAAATATTATTTAATATCAAATAGTTAGATGAATAAAATTTATACGTCCTGATAATAAAACAAAGGAAAATCATTTCCGTTTGATCGGTTTTTTAGTGTATTTCGTGCTTTTCGTGGACTAATAATCGTTGTGCGTAACATCTATTACATATTCGGATAATTTGGCCCGCCACCGCCCTCTGGTGTACTCCAAGTAATATTTTGTGTTGGGTCTTTAATATCACAGGTTTTGCAGTGAATGCAGTTTTGCGCATTGATCTGTGGGCGTGGGCCGTTTTCGGTTTGGATGACTTCGTACACGCCAGCAGGGCAGTAGCGGCTTTCTGGGGAGTCGAATATGGCAATGTTGATATTAATTGCGACGTTAATATCGGCCAGATGCAAATGACAGGGCTGGTTTTCTTCGTGATTAACGTTGGATATATACACCGACGACAGCTTATCAAAGCTAACCTTGCCATCTGGCTTAGGATATTTAATTGGCGTGCATTCATTGGCGGGTTTTAGGCAGGCATGGTCGGGCTTGGAATGCGAAAAAGTCCACGGCAGGCGCACGCCAAAGCTGGCTAACCACATCTCAAAACCGCCATACATTGAGCCAAAAACATTGCCGAATTTAGACAGCGCAGGCTTGATATTTCTCACCTTGTCTAAATCCTGCCAAACCCAAGAGGCTTTGATCGCAGCTGGATAAGCAATCAGTGTGTCGTTGCTACGGCCTGCCGCTAGTGCTTCCACCACGGCCTCGGCGGCCAGCATGCCGCTCTTCATGGCGTTATGCGTGCCCTTAATGCGTGGCACATTTAAAAAGCCTGCTGCACAGCCAATCAGTGCGCCACCGGGGAAGGTAAGCTCTGGGATAGACTGCAGGCCACCTTCAGAAATAGCGCGTGCGCCGTAGCTTAAGCGTTTGCCGCCTTCAAATAGGCCGCGAATACTTGGATGAGTTTTAAAGCGCTGGAATTCATCAAAGGGGCTGAGATGCGGATTGCTGTAGTTCAAATGCACTACAAAGCCAACGGCCACCAGATTGTCTTCTAGGTGATAAATAAATGAGCCACCGCCGGTGCTGTTATCTAGCGGCCAGCCCTGTGTATGGCTGACAAGGCCAGCTTGATGTTTGCTTGGCGCAACTTGCCACAGCTCTTTAAAGCCGATGCCGTATTTTTGCGTGTCAGCTTGATCGCGTAAATTAAACTGCGCTTCCAGCATCTTGGTCAGCGAGCCGCGCACGCCTTCGCCGATCAGTGTGTATTTAGCGTGTAGCTCCATACCTAGAGCAAAGTCGGCTTTTTGCTTGCCCGCTTTATCTAAACCCATATCGCCTGTTACTACGCCTTTTACTGCGCCGTTTTCATGGTAAAGCACATCGGCAGCGGTAAAGCCGGGATAGATTTCTACACCAAGTCCCTCGGCTTGTTCCGCCAGCCAGCGGCAAACATTGCCAAGGCTAACGATGTACGCGCCATGGTTATCCATTAGTGGGGGGAGCAGTGGGTTGGGGATGCGGAAAGCCTGATCTTCATCCAGCAACATAAAGCGATCATCTGTGACCAGCGTTTTAAGCGGCGCACCCAGTGTTTTCCAATCTGGGATTAGCTCATCCAATGCAATCGGATCAATCACCGCGCCGCTGAGAATATGCGCGCCTACTTCTGCGCCTTTTTCTAAAACACAGACGCTGATTTCTTGATTGGCTAAGGCTGCGAGTTGCTTGATACGAATCGCGGCAGAAAGGCCTGCAGGGCCAGCGCCAACGATCAAAACATCATATTCCATCACATCGCGGGTGATTACTTGCATGGGTATTCCTTGTTGCGGTTTTTGTATGGCTTTTCGCCGCGCATTATCGCATAAGGCGAAGCCCTAGGCGCTTTGCTTAGCATCAAACTAAGTGTCAAACTGGCCATGCAATGAAGTGAAAATGGGCATAAAACGTTGGTTTTCTTCACGCTAGGGGGCCTCGAAAAACCTATCTACTAAATAAGACAAGGCGCGTTTTAAAAAAATTTACGCCGCATATATTTGATATGTAAGGAGATTTTTTTAAAGCGCAACGCAGTGTTATGAGAGCAGATGGGGTTTTCTAGGTTCCCGCCAGCTGCAGAGCCGCGTATCATTGCTATCTTAATAAGGACACAGAAACATGAATGCTGGATTAACGGACGACGAATTTGAAGCGCTATTGGAAGTAAGCCGTGGCCTAAAAAGCAAAAGACTGAGCCCACGCGTGCTTAAGCATGCCAAGTTGTTTTCTGGCTTGAAATACGTGGAATACAACCGCAATGGCTTGATGGTGATTTCAGAAAGAGGCACACAAACCTTATTTATGAAGCACTGTATTGATGGCTTGCGCAAAATCGCCAAAGACCCCGTGGCCTTGTTGGATGCCAATGTGCGCACCTTTTTGCTAAAAAAATCGCATATCAGCCCGATTGAAGGCGCTGTCGGCTATGTGATCACCACCAAGGGCGCAGAGTCCCTCGCGGATATTGACGCACAGCAGTAAGTATTGTTGGTTGGTTTAAATAGATAAAAAGCACAGAGAATATCTCTGTGCTTTTTTGCGTATGCAGCCACGATAAAAATCTAGGGGTGCTGCTTGCTACGCCCTATTTGAGCTGGGCGCAGCAAGCAGTACCCTACGATTTGCTAACGATTAAAGCCCTAGCACCGAGCGCAGTTCTGCCTTGGCCGGTGTAAATTCAGCATTAAAATCATCACGGCTCAGTATTTTTTGTGCGATCAAGGCGGCGGCAACACGGCCCATTTGGATGTCTGAGCGGTAGTGAATGCCTGCTACGATGCGGTTTTCTGCGTATTCGGCGGCGCGGGTAAAGAGGGTACTGCGTTTTTCTGGCACCATTTCTGCCAATATCGTCGCCATCAAATAGCCCACGGTGGCGTGGCCCGATGGCCATGATCCTGAGCTGGAACGCTTTACCACCGGCTGAATTTCGCTATTGAGCATATGTGGGCGTGGGCGCTTCCAGTAATTCTTAGCGCTATCCACTACTGCACCTTCTGTTTCTACTACGCGCTCAAAAAAAGCTGCAAATTTAGGCAGCTTTTCAGCCTTAAATTTTGGCCCCATCACTTCGTTAAAACGCCAGATGTTTTCTGCTGCATCGGCAGCGGCGGCGGCCGCCGTTTCAGGCGTGCGTTTGGCTTGGAAGGCTAAAACTTCAGCGATTTCTAGTTTGGTTTGGGCGGAATCATTAGCAGGGGGCGCTGGCAGGTAGTGAGTTAAATCGACGTCTGTAGACGATACAAAAGGCTTGGCCTCTTCTGCCCAAGCTGGAGTACAGGGGATAAGTAAAGCCAGTAGCAAGCTGCTAAGAATACGGTTCATGAAGGACTCCATATTAGTTTAAAGCTGCAAATATTAGCCGATCAGTATGACTGATAAATGAAATGCGTCATGTTTTGGGTATTCCTGCGACCAAGGTTAAGGACACTTTATTCAATTTAGGGGAATAGGTATGCGCTACTTATGCTTGCTGATCATGGTGTTTTCTTTGCGTGCCCATGCAAATCCAGCCTTGCCAGAGTTCACCCGTCATGACGCCGCTGCATGGGTCAATTCAAAACCGCTGCGGGTAGCAGATTTGCGTGGCAGCGTGGTTTTTCTGGATGTTTGGACGTTTGAATGCTGGAATTGCTATCGCTCTTTTCCTTGGCTCAATGACTTATCCGCCAAGATTCCTGCACTTAAAATGATAGGTATTCACTCGCCCGAGTTTGATCGAGAGCGTGATCCGGCGGCGGTGGCGGCCAAGGCGGCTGAATATGGCTTTAAGCATCCGGTGATGATAGATAATGATTTTGCTTACTGGAAAGCACTCGATAATCATTACTGGCCCAGCTTTTATCTGGTTGATAAGCGCGGCATGATTCGCTATCGCTTTGCTGGTGAAACCCATAATGGGGATGCACAGGCACAAAAAATAGAGGCTGCGGTGCAGGTACTACTGCTTGAGCGGCCTTGATGAGTGCGGTTTTTTTTCTTAGCTCTATTCTTTTTCACAGGTTAGCCTTCTTACACTGTGTATGAGCTTTATCCAAGATCCATATGCCAATCTGCTTTTCAGGAAATGGCCACTATCTAGTGGCCATTTTTTTACTTGTCGCCCGCCGTTTAAACAGAGGAGCTAAGCTTCCGGCTATCCAGATATGGATTGCGCTTTGGGGATGCTCTGATAGTATTTCTTAACACTATCTGTCTTCGTTATCAGCTGGATTGTCTTTTTCCTGATTTCTTTGCTCAGCTTTCGTGCAGGCCGCCTTATCCGAACGCTTACGTTAGTTGTATTGTTTGTGGAAAGAGTCTATGTCGATAATCGGGCAGGGCGAGGGCGACAGATCAGGTAGCGCCGATGGTGTGACAGAATTTCATCGTCAAAAAACCCTGCTAAAAACGGGTGCCTTACAAGACGCCATTTTCAATAGCGCTTACTTCTCTAGTATTGCCACCGATGACAAGGGTGTGATCCAGATTTTTAATGTCGGTGCCGAGCGTATGCTGGGCTATGCCGCACGTGATGTGGTTAATCTGATTACCCCTGCCGATATTTCAGACCCCCAAGAAGTGATTGCACGGGCCGAAGCGCTCAGCTCAGAGCTAGATACTCCCATTACGCCAGGCTTTGAAGCGCTGGTGTTTAAGGCTTCCCGAGGCATAGAGGATATTTACGAGCTTACCTATATCCGCAAAGACGGCAGCCGTTTTCCCGCCGTGGTTTCGGTAACGGCACTGCGTGATGATCAAGACGCTATCATCGGCTATTTACTAATTGGTACTGATAATACGGCGCGTAAGCAGGCTTCGCAGTATGCCCGCAGCCTGCTTGAGGCCAGCCTTGATCCGCTGGTGACCATCAGTGCCGAAGGCAAAATAACGGATATTAATGAGGGCTCGATTAAGGCCACCGGCGTAGCACGTGAGAAGCTAATCGGCACTGATTTTTCTGATTACTTTACTGAGCCAGCCAAGGCGCGTGAAGGCTATCAGCGGGTCTTTGCCCAAGGTTTTGTCACCGATTATCCGCTCACGATCCGGCACAGGGATGGCCGTCTTACTGACGTACTTTATAACGCTTCCGTTTATAAAGACGTGCGCGGTAATGTGCTCGGTGTATTTGCTGCGGCCCGAGATATTACCGAGCGTAAGCGGGTAGAAGCCGCGTTACTTAAAGCCGGAGCCTTGCAAACTGCTATTTTTAACAGCGCTAATTTTTCTAGTATTGCCACCGATGCCAAGGGCGTGATTCAGATTTTTAACGTCGGGGCCGAGCGCATGCTGGGCTATACCGCCGTAGAGGTGATGAACAAAATCACTCCAGCAGATTTTTCTGACCCGCAAGAGCTGGTTGCCCGTGCTGAGGCGCTGAGTATTGAGCTGGGTACGCCCATTACCCCAGGGTTTGAGGCGCTGGTATTTAAGGCTGCGCGCGGTATTGAGGATATTTATGAGCTGACTAAAATCCGCAAGGATGGCAGTCGTTTTCCGGCGGTTGTCTCTGTTACTGCACTGCGTGATATTGATGACGCCATCATCGGCTATTTATTGATCAGTACCGATAACACGGCTCGTAAGCTGGCTGAGGAGGCGCTACTCAAAGCCGGAGCCCTGCAACGTGCCATTTTTAATAGTGCCAATTTTTCCAGCATTGCCACCGATGCAAAAGGTGTGATTCAGATTTTTAATGTGGGGGCCGAGCGGATGCTGGGCTACACCGCTGCCGAAGTCATGAACAAAATTACGCCTGCCGATATTTCAGATCCGCAAGAATTAATCGCCCGTGCTGCAGCACTCAGTCTGGAGCTGGATACGCCCATCACCCCCGGCTTTGAGGCGCTGGTGTTTAAAGCGACGCGGGGGATAGAGGATATTTACGAGCTGACTTACTTTCGCAAAGACGGCAGCCGTTTTCCGGCCGTGGTGTCGGTAACAGCACTGCGTGATGCGCAGGATGCCATTATTGGTTATCTGTTAATTGGTACTGATAATGCGGCCCGTAAGCAGGTTGAGGAGGCCCGTACCGTGCTTGATCAGCGCTTGCGGGATCAGCAGTTTTATACCCGCTCACTGATTGAATCTAATATTGATGCGCTGATGACGACTGATCCGCAGGGCATTATTTCTGACGTTAACCAGCAGATGATTGCCCTAACTGGCCGCACGCGGGATGAGCTGATTGGCGCACCCTGCAAGAATTTCTTTACTGATCCAATCAGGGCCGATGCCGCCATCAAAAGGGTACTGACTGAAAATAAAGTGAGTGATTATGAGCTGACAGTGCGCGCTCAAAATGGGGTTGAAACGGTGGTGTCTTATAACGCCGCCACTTTCCATGACCGAGATCGCAAAGTGCAGGGGGTGTTTGCCGCTGCACGGGATGTTACTGAGCGAAAGCGGTTTGAACTGACCTTACAAGAAAAGAACATTGAGCTGGAGCATGCCAGCCGGATGAAATCAGAGTTTCTGGCCACCATGTCACACGAGCTGCGTACGCCGTTGAATGCCATTATTGGTTTTTCTGAAGCACTGAAAGATGGCTTTATGGGGCCGACTACTGAAGTTCAGCATGAGTATATCGGTGATATTTTCACCAGTGGTCAGCATCTGCTCCTGTTGATTAATGACATTCTGGATTTGTCTAAGGTTGAAGCGGGCATGATGACGCTGGATTTAGAGCCGGTTGATTTACACAGTTTATTGTCTGGCAGCCTGTCTATCGTCAAGGAAAAAGCAGCGATTCAGCGTATTCATCTAGGGCTAGAGGCTGGTGAAAACTTAGGGTTTACTCAGCTTGATCAGCGTAAAACCAAGCAGATTGTGTATAACCTGCTTTCAAACTCGGTTAAGTTTACCGCCAGCGGGGGCTGCGTTACTTTACGGGCCCGCCGTGTTTTGCGCAGCAGCGTAGGTCATATACTAGGCAACTGGCCGGTGCATGGTTTTGCACTGGGTGACAACGAATACAAAGAGTTTCTTGAAATTTGCGTCACCGACAACGGTATTGGTATTTCTAAAGCCAATATGGCGAAGTTGTTTCAAGCCTTTAGCCAGATAGACAGCCGCCTAGCACGCAAGTTTGAAGGAACGGGGCTGGGGCTGGCTATGGTTAAACAGCTGGCGGAGCTGCATGGCGGCACTGTTGCTGTTGCCAGCGCCGAGGGTGAAGGGGCTTGTTTTGCGGCTTGGCTGCCGCTGCGTGAGCTGCCCGCTCCATTATCTGCGATAGGCAGCTATCCTATTTTAGATTCTGAAAAGCGCATCGCCTTAGTACTAGAGAGTAATGAGCGAGTTGCCGCTATGATCGCCCTCTTGCTTGAGGCGGAAGGCTTTCGTGTATTACTTGCCGCCACTACCGAGCAGGCGCTGTCCTTTGCCCTACAGCAAAATATTCAGCTGATTACCCTCGATTGGGATTTACCCAGTGCGGGAGGAGGCTGGGAGTTTTTGCTACGTCTACGCGAAAATGCCAGCCTTGCTCGTGTGCCCGTGATGATTATTTCTAAGCTTGCCGACAGCCGAATGGCGTTGGTGGGCGGGGCTACCGCAGTACTGCAAAAGCCGGTTAGCCATGCGGAGTTGAAATCTGCGCTGGCGACCCTGCATCTGAGCTCATCTCCTTGGACCGTATTGGTGATCGATGACGATGTAAAAGCAATTGATGCTTTGGAGCGGCTTTTGCCTGAGCCTGCCTATGTGGTTGTGCGGGCATTAAACGGCCATGAAGGATTGAGGCTGGCACGGCAGCTGCTGCCTGACCTGATCTTGCTTGATCTGGTTATGCCTGAGATGAGCGGTTTTGAAGTGGCCGATGCCTTGCAGCTTGACCCAGCCACTGCGGATATTCCGGTTTTAATTGTGACTTCTAAGCGGATTACTGAGCTGGATCGGGCGGTATTAAGCAATAGACCAGAACGGCTGGTGCAGATTGTTGAAAAGGCAGGGTTTGATCGAGCGGGCTTTATTGCTCGGGTTAAACGCGCACTGCAGCCCCATTAGAGAGGACGCGCTATGGCCAGAGTTTTAGTCATTGAAGACAATGCGGCGAATATGAAGCTGACTGCTTTATTACTGCGAAACGCAGATCATACGGTGCTATGTGCGGTAGATGCTGAGTCGGGATTAACACTGGCGCGTAGCGAACAGCCTGATCTTATTTTAATGGATATTCAGCTGCCCGATATGGATGGCCTAGCAGCTACGGCCCTACTGAAACAAAACCCTGATACGGCGGCGATTCCGGTGATTGCGTTAACTGCGCTGGCGATGAAGTCAGATGAAGAGCGAAGCCAGATTGCCGGTTGTGATGCGTATATTGCCAAACCTTTACGCTATCAGGAGCTGTATGAAGTGATTAATACGTTACTCGCCAGAGGCCATACCCTCAGGCAGGCCCGCGATCATGACTAATTCCGTTGCTACTATCCTGATCGTTGATGATGAAAGCCAAAATCGTAAACTGCTTGAAACATTGCTGAGCCCAGAAGGGTATATAACGCAGTGCGCCGCCAGCGGTGAAGAAGCGTTGGCGGCAATTGCAGAGCATGCTCCCGATTTAATCTTGCTGGATATTATGATGCCCGGCATGGATGGCTTTGAGGTTGCTGTAATTCTGAAGGCTAGCCCACTGACCTCACGGATTCCGATCATTATGGTAACGGCGCTGAATGATCGCAGTGCTCGACTTGCTGGGCTAAATGCGGGGGCCGAAGAGTTTCTGACTAAGCCCGTTGATCGTGCCGAACTATGGCTCAGAGTGCGTAATTTGCTGCGATTAAAGGCGTTTGCTGATTTTCTGCAAAATTACAACCAGATACTGGAGCAGGAAGTACTGGCGAGAGCGGCTGATTTACAGCGTTTTCGCTCGGCAATGGATGCCACCGCCGATGCTATTTTTCTGGTTAGCCGTCATTCAATGTGCTTTGTTGAAGTAAATGCCACTGCCTGTAGCATGCTGGGTTATACCCGCCAAGAGTTGTTTGATGCTGGGCCAGCGCAGGTGAGCGAGCGCTCTATTTCTGATCTTGAAAGTATTTATGATGGCATTATTGCTGGGCAGAGTGTGAATGAGCTGGCAGACACCACGATACGGTGTAAGAACGGCAGCTATTTGCAAGTGGAAGTGCATCAGCAGGCTCAGCGATCCGGCTCAGATTGGATTATTGTTGGCGTGGCGCGGGATATCACCGAGCGTAAGGAATCGGCGCAGCGCCTACATCAGCTGGCTCATTACGATGTATTGACTGGGCTGCCTAATCGCACTTTGTTTTATGAAGCGCTTAAAAATACGCTGATCCAGTCTGACGATGGCGACTGGCTGGTGGCGGTGCTGTTTGTTGATTTGGATCACTTTAAAAATGTAAACGACACCTTAGGCCACACCGCTGGTGATGAGCTACTTAGCCAGTTTGCTCATCGTCTGCTCCGCTGTGTACGTATTCGCGATACGGTTGGGCGGCTTGGTGGTGACGAGTTTGCGCTTATTTTGGTGCTGGAAGACGAGCGGCAGTATCCCACTCTTGTGGCCGGTAAAATACGTGAAATATTGCGTGAGCCTTTCGAAATACAAGGCCAGGAAGTCACGATCACCGCCAGTATGGGCATCACGGTTTATCCTGATGATGCCACCGCGCATGAAGTTTTAATTAAGTATGCTGATACCGCTATGTCTAGGGCCAAGCAGGCGGGGCGGGATACTTACCGTTTTTTTACCGCTCAAATGAATGCCGAGGTGCTGGCACGGCATGATTTGGAAATGGCTTTACATAAGGCCATAGAAAATGAAGAGTTTGTCTTGTATTACCAGCCTAAGGTGTTGCTGAAAAGCGGCCGTATTGTTGGGTTGGAAGCTTTGCTACGCTGGCAGCGGCCGGGTTATGGGCTGGTGTCGCCGCAGTTGTTTATTCCGGTGCTGGAAGAAACTGGTCTTATTGTGAATGTGGGCAGCTGGGTGGTGGCTACGGCGTGCAAGCAAATTGCCAGCTGGATAAACTCATCCATTGGTCCTTTGCAAATATCCGTTAATGTAGCTGGCCGTCAGTTTGTGGAAGGAGACCTAGAAGTGGATGTGATTAGTGCGCTGCTGGAGCACAATATTCCCGCTGGCTTACTTGAGCTGGAGCTGACTGAAGGTTCGCTGATGGTCAATACCGAACGCACTATTGCTACTTTGCAGAGCTTAAAACAGCGGGGCGTGCAGATTTCTATTGATGATTTTGGCACAGGTTATTCTAGCTTGGCTTATTTGCGCCGTTTTCCGGTGGATAAGCTGAAAATAGATATCGCCTTTATTCGTGAAGTAACCAGTAACCCAGATGACGCCGCCATTGCGCTGGCCATTATCCGCATGGCCCACAGTTTAAAGCTGGAGGTGATCGCCGAAGGGGTGGAAACAGAGGCGCAGCTGGCATTTTTGCTGCGCTATCAGTGTGATCAGATTCAGGGGTATTACTTTAGCCCACCGGTGCCTCTGGCTGTTTTGGAGCAGATTTTGCTATCAGAAACCCTAGATCTTGCCCTGCTTGAAGGCCGCTGATATTACTAGGATCTGTTGACGTTTCATCCGTTTTAGGAACTTAGCTTTAGCGGCTTGGGGATAGCACAATCTGATCGCTACTGCTTACCCCTTCCGCCACGGCCTTGCAACGCTCAATAAACAGCGCCATGCCGGGGGTGATAAATTTTTGCCTATGCCAGATAAAGTGAAATTGCCGTTTAAAATCTAAGCCTGCCACAGGGATTTCGACCAAGCTGCCACGACGAAAGGCTTCTTTTAGTGCTAAGCGTGAGATACAAGCAATGCCCATACCGGATTCCACCGCGCGTTTAATCGCCTCGGTATGCTCAAGTGCTAAGCGAATATCCAGCTGAGATAACACATGTCGCATACCATGCTCAAAGGTTTGCCGCGTGCCAGAGCCGGTTTCGCGAGCGATCCAAGGTGTGGCAATTAAATCATCTAAGGTCACGACTGGCTTCTGGCTGAGTGGATGATCGGGCGCGGCAAAAATCACCAGCTCGTCCCCCACCCAAGGAACGGCAATTAAATCAGGGTGTGAGCAATCGCCTTCGATCAAGCCAAAATCCAACTGAAATTGCGCGACTTTGCTGACAATATGGGCGGTGTTGTGTACGTCTAAATCAATGCGGCAACCTGGATGGTTTTGCATAAATTCGCCGATTAACAGCGTGGCAAGGTAATTGCCGATGGTGAGTGTGGCCCCGATGCGCATGGGCCCAAGGCCAGTTTTACCTTCTAAGAGGGCTTCTACTTCAGAGGCGCGGTCGAGTAGCTCAATGGCGCGGGGCAAAATAATATGCCCCAACTCGTTCAACTGTAGCTTTTTGCCTACCCGATCAAACAACTTCAGCTTAAACTGCCGCTCAAATTCGGTCAGCGAGGTGCTGGTTGCCGATTGGCTCATTCCCAAAGCTTCTGCCGCCCGTGAAACGTTTTCACTGCGGGCTACGGCGGTAAATACTTCGAGTTGTCTGAGGGTATAGTTCATGGTGTTTTTAGTTTGGCAGCGTTAAAAGGTAAGGCAAAAAGTTCTGTAGGCACAGAGAACGCAGAGCAAACGAGGACACCGAGAAAAGCACTCTCAATTTAGGGTGGGCACGCATTGGTGCCCACATTTTGTTTGGGCTCGTTTAAAAGTAGTTTTCTTGATGTTCTCGGGGTATTTCTCTGTGTTCTCTGTGTCCTAAGATTTTTTGTTTGTTTATAATACAGGCCTTTACGGCCTGCATATCTGCTAAATAGAATATCTTTATCAAAGAATAGTATTTACCAGATATTGTACATTGTCCTAAAATACGTCGCTACTAAGGAGGGATTTTATGAAGGTTCTTGTCGCGATCAAACGCGTAGTGGATTACAACATCAGGCCACGCATCAAGGCTGATGGCTCGGATGTGGATATTGCTGGCGTGAAGATGAGCATCAATCCCTTCGACGAAATTGCCGTAGAAGAAGCATTGCGCCTAAAAGAGCGTGGTGTAGTGACCGAGATTGTGGGTGTAACCATTGGCAGCGCAGCCTGCCAAGATGTGTTGCGCCACGCCCTTGCTATGGGTGTAGACCGCGTGATTTTGCTGGAGAGCGATCTTGAGCTTCAGCCGCTAGGCGTGGCGAAGTTACTTAAAGCCGTGGTTGATAAAGAGCAGCCAAGCTTGGTTATTTTAGGCAAGCAAGCGATTGACGACGACGCAGGCCAAACCGGCCAAATGCTGGCCGCGCTGATGAATGCAGGCCAAGGCGCGTTTGCCTCTAGCATCACCATTGTCGATGGCGAAGCACTGGTGGTGCGTGAAGTGGATGGCGGTACTGAAACCGTAGCACTGAAGCTACCAGCAGTGATTACTGCCGATTTACGCTTGAATGAGCCGCGCTTTGTAAAATTACCAAACTTAATGATGGCCAAGAAAAAGCCAATTGAGACCATCGCCGCAGCGGACTTGGGTGTTAACGCCAGCCCGCGCTTGAAATTATTAAAAGCTGCCGAGCCAGCAGAACGTAAAGCCGGTATTAAAGTAGCAAGCGTGGCTGAGCTGGTCAGCAAATTGCGTGAAGTGGGAGCCATCTAAATGAGCGTATTAGTTTTAGCTGAACACGACGGCAAGCAAATTAAAAAAGCCACGCGCCAAGCGATTACCGCAGCGGCAGCGTGGAATGCGCCGATTCACCTAGTGGTGCTGGGCCATGGCGTAGCAGCGGTCGCGCAAGACGCTGCAGCTATTGCCGGTGTAAGTGAAGTGATTTTGGTGGATGCAGAATCTTTGCAGCATCCGCTGGCCGAAGATGTTGCCGCCTTGCTCCTTACGCTAGCGCCTAAGTATCAAGTGATTTTGGCGGCTAATTCTGCCGCAGCCAAAAATGCCTTACCCCGCGTAGCGGCTTTGCTGGATGTGGCGATGGTTGCGGATGTCATCAGTATTGCGGCTCCTGCTACTTATATTCGACCAACTTACGCGGGTAGTGTATTAACCACCATAGAAAGCACCGATGCATTGCAAGTCTTGACTGTGCGTGCCACTAGCTTTGAAGCAGCGGACAATGGTGCGCCGGTCAGCATCGTGAGCCATGCTGCACCCGCCGCACACAGCCAAGCGCGTTTTGTTTCTGCCACGCATACCGTCAGTGATAGGCCTGAGCTGGCTTCGGCCCGCGTGGTGATTACCGGTGGCCGCCCGCTGGAAACGCGTTTTGATGCCATTTTAAACCCGCTGGCGACTCAGCTTGGCGCAGCCATTGGCGCTACCCGTGCTGCGGTGGATGCAGGCTACGCGCCAAACGATTTGCAAGTGGGCCAGACGGGCACCGTGGTTGCGCCTGAGCTGTATATTGCTGCTGGCGTATCCGGTGCTGCCCAGCACTTGGCAGGGATGAAAGACAGCAAGGTGATTGTGGCCATCAACCTAGACCCAGACGCGGCGATTTTTCAAGTGGCCGATTTTGGTTTAGTCGCTGATCTATTTGAAGCCGTACCCGCGCTGACTGCTGCGCTAGCGGCTGGGTAATGATTAACTATTAAAACCCAAACCCAAACCCTGAACCACGGAGTTAAGGACAACACGGAGGATCACGGAGAAGAGCAATGTGTTGATAGGTTTTCTCCGTGACACTCCGTGTTCTAAGATTTGGGTTTTCAGCTATGACTGAACTTATTTAAGATTAAAGAGAAAAATATGAGCGCTTTTGCTACCGAACACGTGTTATCGGTTCGCCACTGGAACGATACGCTGTTCAGCTTTACCACCACGCGTGATGATTCGTTGCGTTTTGAAAATGGCCAGTTTGTGATGATTGGTTTGGAAGTCAACGGCAAGCCGCTGATGCGTGCTTATTCGATTGCCAGCCCAAATTACTCTGAAGAACTCGAGTTTTTCAGTATTAAAGTACCAGACGGCCCGTTGACTTCGCGTCTGCAGCATTTGAAAGAAGGCGATCCGCTCTTGGTTAGCCGTAAACCAACCGGCACGCTGGTCTTAAGCGATTTAAAACCGGCTAAAAATCTGTACTACCTTTCAACAGGTACGGGTTTGGCACCGTTTATGAGCTTGATTCAAGACCCAGATGCTTACGAGCAGTACGAAAAAATCATTCTGGTGCACGGCGTACGCACCGTAAGCGAGCTGGCTTATGCGGACTTTATTGAAAAAGAGCTGCCGCATAATGAGTTCTTTGGTGAAGCGGTTCGTGAAAAGCTGATTTACTATCCAACGGTCACGCGTGAGCCATTTCGCAACCAAGGCCGTTTAACTGATTTGTTTGAATCGGGTAAGTTAGAGCGTGATATTGGCCTGCCACCGCTGAACCCAGAAACCGACCGCGCTATGCTTTGCGGCAGCCCAGCCATGTTGAAAGACACCTGCGCTTTGCTTGATGCGCGTGGCTTCCAAGTTTCTAAACGTATTGGCCAGCCCGGCGATTACGTGATTGAGCGTGCGTTCGTAGAAAAATAATGATTGCGACCTTGTGCGGGCGATGTAATGCCGCATTTTAAGCAATATGGCCGTTACCCTGATTGAGGGGTACGGCCATTTTTTATGCATAGATTCATCTGATGTGTTTCTTGCTCAATGAGCTCTTTGTAGATGGATTTCTTGAGTGCTGGGCTTGGTTTTTGAATGCGTAGGGCGGGTGAAACCCGCGAGCAATGTTGAATAAATACGCGGGTTTCACCCGCCTTACCATATTTATAATTAGATTGAGCAAGAGACATAATCAGGAATAGAGAAGTGCTTTGGAATGGCAATACAGAAACAATGGTTAAAAATTTTTTGAGTAAAGATTCAATCATCTTATGGGCTTGGAATAGCTACTACAATTTAAACGCCCAGCAGATTTAGAGCGTTTTCTTGCAGAGGTTTTGCCGTAAGTACCCTATTTATGGCGGCTCTGCTGGTTTTAACTCCCAGCCCTTGGGGCCAGCAAAATCACCGCCATGCCGAGCAGCATCATGATGCAGCCTGTTATATCCCAACGATCAGGCTTAATGCCATCAACTTGCCATAGCCAAAGCAGCGCAACACTCACATAAACCCCACCATAGGCGGCATAGACTCGGCCGGTCGCTGCTGGGTGTAAGGTGAGTAGCCAAACAAATAGCGCAAGGCTGATTGCGGCGGGTAGTAGTAGAAGCACAGATCCCCCTTTGCGTAACCATAAATAGGGAAGATAGCAGCCGACGATTTCGCAGAGCGCAGTGGCGGCAAAGAGGAGTAGTGTTTTGAAGAAGTGTTCCATGATGGAGTCGGTTTTTGCTAGGGGCCTATTAAAGCATAAATGGCGCGAATAGCTTGGCTGAAAAATAATGATGCAACAAGCTAGCACAGGCAAAAGTGGTGTATCTTGCCTGCGCTGTGAGGATGTGTTGCCATGCGCATGGGCAATATGCCCACCCTAAATTAAAGGCTGCTATGTGGAAGAAAATTCGAATTATTATTTTGTTGCTGATTTTGGCTAAAGCAGCCCAGATGACTTGGCTGGATAAGGGCGCAACAGAATGGAAGCAGGGCTTGTATGTGGCTGTGTACCCAGTGAATGTAAACAACAGCCCTGAGGTGAGCGCTTATCTAAGCAGCTTAAGTAAAGATGATTTTGAGCCGCTGGCGCAGTACTACTCTAAAGAGGCTGAACAATATCGCCTAGGGATACACCGGCCGATTGAGTTGCAGCTAGGGGCGGAGGTTAAAAACATCCCGCCTGCGCCACCTACAGATGGCAATATCTTTAGCACCATTATTTGGAGCCTAAAGTTTAGATATTTTGCTTGGAATAACAGCCCAAAGGTGAGCGTGCCACCGGATATTCGCCTGTATTTACTCTATTACGATCCGGCCACCCATCCACAGCTCAGCCACTCCACGGCGCTAAATAAAGGCCGTATTGGGCGGATTAATTTATTTGGGGATAAGCGTTACGCTAAGCAAAATCTTGTGATTGTGGGGCATGAGCTGTTACATACCCTAAATGCCACGGATAAATATGATTTGAGTAGCAATATGCCAATCCACCCAGATGGCTTTGCCGAGCCGGATCGATCACCACTCTATCCACAAGCTTTTGCTGAGCTGATGGGCGGGCGCGTCCCCGTTAGTGAGGCTTTGGCCACCATCCCTGATAATTTGAGCCGTACAATTATTGGTGAAAAAACGGCGAGGGAAATTGGCTGGTTAAGGCAGGAGCAGGCTCATTAAGATTGCGCTTTCTATGGGGATTACTTTACAAAAGCTTTCGTAAAATATTGATTTTGATTAAGGATTTTGCTGTGGGGCAAGCATAAAATAGCTCAATAAATGCGAGTTAATAAATTTATATGGCTTGAAATACTCAATAATTGGCATGATTTTTAACTCATTGAGCGAGCAGTCAGGCAGCTTGTATTGCGCAAGGATAGCCTTGGTAAGCACAAGTTTTAGCCTAGATAAGAGGTGCCCCATGTTTTCTGAAAAATTTGAACTGATTGTTTCTTTGGTGGTAGTGCTCGTTTGGCTGGTGATTACTGGGCATTTATTCTCACCTTTGCTACAGCATTTACTTGGGCAGGGAAGTCATTATTTTTAGCGGGATGGGCGGCTTGTGCTTGGCTAAAAAATATTCGGCAGCAGCTGTATAAGCGCAGTGACGCTTTATCAAGGATAATCCCTGCGCTTAAATAAATGAATGTGAAACCACCATGCTGATCGAACATCCCGCCTTGAACGGCCTTGCTACTTACTTTGCTCGCTATCAATCGATGTTGAAAGCCGTTGCAGAGCAGGGCGAGCGCTTTCATGCCAGTGCCCAAGAAAGCTATGCGGCCAAGGTGTTTGAAAAGCTGGCTGAGTTAGAGCTTGATCTAAGCAATTTGGCCATCGCTAGCCACTTTATCCGAGCGCTAAGCCCCGCCGATCGCCCTGAGATTTACCGCTATCATGAAGAAAATTTTATGCTGCGCTTGGCCGCCATCGTAGAAAAAGCGCAGCGGCTAGTGGGCATGGCGCTGTTACTTAAAGCTGAAAAATGTGAAGGCGCTGCCGGTACGGTATTTGTGATCAGGGCGGTGAAAGATAACTACCCTGAGATCGCCCTTAGCCTAGAAAGATTGGCTGCACTGGCGGCCAAGCAGCAGAAGCTGCGTCATCAATCGCCTTATTTAAATCTATCGCTGGCTATTGCTGCCGAGTGGGAGTCAGATTATTTAAGCCAGCAGGCCAACTTACTGGATGAGCTAGCGGATAAGGCCACTCGAGCGCTGAATGCATTACTCTTGGCGATGAGCGCGGTGTTTGCTTTACTGTAATTTTTAAAGAAAAAAAGCAGCAAGCTTTGGGGTTTAACACCCTTAGCTTGCTGCTTTTTTATTAAGACCCGTTAGAAGCGAGGTTTTTGAGTTTTATACTTTTGATAACTTGATACTCGTGGCTTCAGCCGTCAGGTAACCTACCGCGCAAGCAAATTTGTTTTTATAATTGCTGTTAACAATTGGGTTAACGGCGGCAATTGCCGCTTTATCCATTGAGCTAATCCATTCGCCTGGGTGTTGGAAGTTGCTCATGATGTAAGTCCAGCCATTCACATCATCCGCAACCACCAGGCCTGTGGCCTCTGCACCTGCAGGCATAGACATCAGGCGTGAGAGCACTTTAGTGTCAACATTGTAAGCCCACACAAAGTTATTCACGTGTTGGCCGCTGTCTTCACCAATAAACAGTGTGCGCAGTTTTTCAGAAAACTTTAGATTGTCTGGGTTGGCAATCTTGTCTGGATTAGCGGTGTTGCCTAAGGCATCGGCTTTAATGTCTTCACCCAAGATCAGTGCCTTGGTTTTTACGGGCACCCATTCGCTGTTAATGGCTGCGCCAGCAGTGTCTTTTTGGCCACCAGTTAAGGTGTGTGCTATCACGCCACCGGCTTTCAATGCTTGATCTAAGCTTACATTGTAGGCTTCGTTCCAAGCAGAATTACCCTTAATCATTGAGCCCTGAATGTTTTGCAGCGCAGAGTAGGCGATCTTGTCTTTGGCGTTAACTGTCGTGCCTTCCATTTTAGTGAAAGCCATACTTGCGCCAACATAGCTTGCGTAACGGTGTGTTTCTAAGAAGGCCGCTGCTTTTTCCATGCCTGGCTTAATCTTGATCCACTGCACGCTGCCGCCGGCATTGATCTTAGTAAAGCTCGCATCCGCTGGGTCTTTAGTCGCCACGGTCATGATGTCGCTTGGCTTTAGTGTATCTGCCATCTTTTCGATTTCAGCGCTGGTGGCCGAGCCGAGCTTAATCCAAGTCAGTGCAGCGCCTTCTGCTTTGGTATCGAGCGAGAAGCCTGCGCCTACTTTAGCCACGTAAAGCGAGCCAGCAGACAAATCTTTTTCTTTATCGGCCACAAAAATAAATAGGCCGCTATTGGTGGCATCGTCACCCATTAAAGCGGTGCGGTTATCTGGCATGACTTGAATCAGCTCGTGTGAGATACGGCCCATGCAGTAATGTTTTTTGATTGAGCCCGTGCCATCGGGGTTTACCGTGACTTCTGGCAGGTGGCCGTAGTGGTAAGGATTGGCTTTGGTTTCATCGCCGAATACATTTTTGCTGAAGGCTTTAAATTGCGCATCTGTGGCGGCAGTAAAAGCATCTGGCTCGTACTCTTCGCTAGAAAGGTGTGTGTTCCAAGGGGACATGCTGGCACCACAGGTGATCCATAGCATATGTGCCGCCGAGGTATCTACATTGTGGTATTTAACCAGTGTCAGCTTACCTGTGGCTTGATCTTGATCTAATGTCAGCACGGCGATAGGGGAAGGCAGTTGGCCATACATGCTCTTGCCTGCCTGATTATTTGAGGTGTATTCAAACTGAACAACCGCAAACACTGCCTTGCCTTTGATCCCGGCAACGGTTGCTTTATCTAGGTTAATCAAGGAAGTGCCGTCGGCACAATCAGAGAAAAACTGTCTTTCAAGCCCTGGCAGGGATGTATCTAGAATTGGTTTGTTGTTGATATCAACATAACCACCGGAAAGGTTGTAACCACCTTTACCATCAGGAACGTAATCACCGGTGATAAAGAAAGGGTTGTAAGCTAATTTAAAGCTTTGTGTGCTGCCATCGCTGAGCTTTACATTTAGGCTGGAGCCCACACTGGTCGTGCCCATTGCAAACGGATCTGCCATGCTAGGCGCTGCCATACTGCTAAAGCTGGCGGAATCAAAGCTAACCGTGGCCGGTGCTGTTACTGCAGGTGTATCGCTATCCCCACCACAGGCGGTTAGCAACATGGATGCAGCAGATACAGAGCCCAATGGCAGTAGTGGAATGCTGGAAAATAGTTTTAAGGCTTGACGGCGGGAAGCTTGCATATCATCTAACAATTTATAACTCCTTAGAATTTTCGATCATATAAATAGCCTTGCCAAATGCCTGATTGAGCATGAGCTGGTAGCTGTTGCGCGTAAGTTAACGCGTTTACATGACAAGTTCATGACATATATCTAAGGCTTTTTTTATGATTTTTTGTGCTTTAAAGTTTGAAATGTTGTGATTTTTTGTAAGCTACAAGGGAGGTATATTGAGTAACTATTTAATTAAATTTATTTAGTTGAAAGTTTGTGAAATATTTTTGAGCGAAAAATACACGCACCCATGTTCTGCAATTTTGCTACTAAGCTTGAGAATACAAATGGCTGGCATCGCTTGAATCCGCTGATTAACTCGCTCATTGATGCCTAAAATAGGCAGCAGGCCTGCTGCTCGTGTTTTTTAAAGTAGCTCTAAAAAATAAGCAAAAAAAACCGCTATTTCCAATCTTTTGGAAAATAGCGGGCTGTTTTATGCTTACAAAAAAGAATTAACCGCAGGCTCCAACATAGCCGCAAGATACACAGCGGCTGCAGCCATCAACCTTTTGTAAGGCATAAGCGCCGCATTCCGGGCATTTTTTGCCGGTGGCGATATAGCTGATTGGGCTGCTGTCGGCGCTGTTGGCCAAATCATCGATGGCGTAATCCTGATGCTTTTGCTTAAAGCGCTCGGCCAGTATCTGGGTTGGCACTTGGTTGCCAGCAGCATCTACAAAGCCGCGTTTCATCAGGGTGCGCTGTAGTGAATAACCAATGGCCGCTACTTCAGAATCATGGAATAGTGGCGCTTGGCTGCCGTCATCTTTAGTAATCATCCCGCAGCGTACTGGGCCTTTATCCCAGACCACTTCACGCAAATCGGCTAAAGCCTTGGCGATGGAACCACCGGAGCGCGCCGCCATGGATAACAACCGCATGCTGGCGGTAATCCACTGCTGATCTTCGCTCTTTTGCCCTGCAGGCATAAAGAACTCAAATGGGCGCTCGATGGTGACCATATCACCGCCCACCATGCCGGTGATATGGATAAAACTAACGGTAAGGTAAACAATTTTTTTGCCTTCATAAGTCATGTACTGCACTTTAGAAGTCACTGATTCTAGATCGCCAAGTGGGCGGCGATCAAATTGCTTACGCAGTAAATCATCATCAGGCGTCATGGCTTCAACAGGAGCTTCGCTGGCGATCGATAGCACGCTGCCCAGCACACTGTTCGGGCGATACGTGGCTAGGCCTTTTAGCCCTGCACGCCATGCATCCATATAGAGGTTTTGAAAGTCTGCGTAAGGATAATCAGCCGGCACGTTGACTGTTTTGGAGATGGCCGAATCCACAAAGGGCTGCACTACTTGTAGCATCTTCATATGATCGCTGGCCGACATATTCAGCGCGGTGACAAAGGGGGCGGGCAGTTTGCTATCGCTCGATACATCGTGCCCCATCTGGCGGTACAAGCGCCAAGCGTGATCGGCTACTTCATAAGTTTGTGTCGTGCCATCGTTCATGCGTTTTTTACGGTTGTAAACCCATGAAAAAGCAGGCTCGATGCCATTGGAGGCGTTATCGGCAAAGGCCAGCGTAATGGTGCCAGTAGGCGCAATCGATAAGAGGTGGGAGTTACGCAAACCATGCTTGGCAATCGCCGCACGAATCGCCTTAGGCAGGCGTTTGGCAAAGTTGCCAGCAAGATATTGCGTGCTATCAAACAGGGTAAACGCGCCTTTTTCTTTGGCTAAATCTACCGAGGCCAAATACGCTGCATCGCGCATCACTTCTGAGATTTGCTGTGCTAACGCGCGGCCCGCATCCGAATCGTAGCGCAGGCCCATCATCACCAGCATGCTGCCAAGGCCTAGATAGCCCAGACCAATGCGCCGCTTAGACATCGCCTCGGCTTTTTGCTGCGGCAATGGCCATGCGGTGGCTTCCAGCACATTATCCAGCATGCGAATCGCCACGCTAACAACGGCTTGGAAGCCTTCAAAATCAAAGCTTACATCGCTAGCAAAAGGTGATTTTACAAAGCGGGTGAGGTTGATCGAGCCTAGGCAGCAGCAGCCGTAATCGGGTAAAGGCTGTTCGGCGCAAGGATTGGTGGCTTCGATGGTTTCGCAGTAATACAGGTTGTTATCGCTATTCATGCGCGATAAAAATAAGATGCCCGGCTCGGCGTGATCGTAAGTGGATTTCATCACCTCATCCCACAGTGCGCGGGCGCGGATGGTTTGATGTACCCAAATACCGTCTTCACGTTGATAAGCGCCAGCGGCTTTACGTTCTTCGCTTGGCTCGGCTTTGTGGACTAAGCAAAAATCGCTATCGTTGCTTACCGCCTGCATAAACTCATCGGTCACACCGATCGAGATATTAAAATTGCTTAAACCGCCTTGGTCTTTAGAGCGGATAAATTCCAGAATATCCGGATGATCGCCACGCAATACGCCCATTTGCGCACCACGCCGCGCACCGGCGGATTCCACCGTAGAGCACGAGGCATTAAACACCTGCATAAACGAAACGGGGCCGGATGCGCGCGAGCGTGTGCCACGTACTAGCGAATCTTTAGGCCGAATGGTGGAAAAATCGTAGCCTACCCCACCGCCTCGGCGCATGGTTTCTGCTGCATCTGATAGCGCGGTGTAAATGCTGGGCTTGCCATCGCTATGGCCAGACACCGAATCACCCACTGGCTGCACAAAGCAATTAATCAGCGTGGCGCGTAAATCCATCCCCGCCGCAGAGTTAATCCGGCCCGCCGGTACAAAACCATTTTGCTGTGCCCACAAAAATTTCTCTCCGTAGTAAGCCTGTAGATCAGGCTGCTCTACTAAGGCCAAAGCAGTGGCTACACGCTCTTGTACATCGCTAATGCTGGCTTCTGTGCCTTTGGCATACTTTTCTAGAAGTACATCGAGAGAAATTTCTTGCGGGGCCATGATGGTGCTTCCTAAATAATTGATCGTGCTCGGTGTGATGCGGATTGCGCATAAAGCCCACAGAAGGGCGGAGCAATTTACTCTGATTAGCATCAGCAGGGCTTGCTAAAGAACAATATGTGATCAGAGCAGAGGATTGCAATCGTTGAATTTTTACGCGGACAAGGGGCGAGATTTTAAGCCAAGCAGGCCGTGGCAAACTGGAATTTAAAATATTTGGTAATCGTTTTTGAGGTGGACAAACCCGCGTAACCCAACATTTAGGCGAAAAAAAATATTGGGTTACGTGATAAAGCTACTAACCCAACCTACGAATTCACCTTAAGTTGATAGGATTGGGGGGCTTAGCAGTTTGTAAATGCAAAACCACCTAATAGGTGGTTTGATTGTTTCTGGTAGCTTACTTTAAATGTATATGAATGATCGTAGCGGCTGCGACTGCCCCAACTAGAAATAGTGCGTGAGCGCCTAACCATGCTTGCCACGTCCTCGCTCGCTCTTTTGATCCTTCCGTGGTTCGTAGTCGCACACCGATTGCACAAATTGTATCTGCGATGCTTAAGGCAATCCCGATAACAATGAACGCGCCGAATGCTGCACCAACTGGCCCCGTATAGAATGTCCCTAGGTCTATTTTTGCCCCCGCCAAGTAAAAGGTAAACCAACAAACTAGAGCCATTAAGATGGCGCTTATCACTACGCTAATCCACGATAGGATATGACCCGCTCGGTGTGGTGTATTGCTAGACAGACTCATGGTTTTACCTTAGTCCTTCTTCATATAAACGGTGTGCTAATGCTTCCCAGCGCTTTGGGCTGTCATCAACTACGTGGGCGTAATAGAAGTGACCTTCCGCCTTATTACGGGTCATTTGTTCAGCTAGTGTTTTAGCTACCATGATTAAGTCTGATTGCTTAATGCCTGCATAAATGGGGTCACCATGTTGCACTAGGTCGATAACTATAACCTTTTTAATGTTTTTGTTTGCTTTAAGGGCTTGCAAAAAGTCGGCATCAATTGGGCTACCAATTAATACTAGGTGATTAACAATGTTGCCATTTTTTGCATAATAATTAGCGGTTTGGGCTGCTAGTAATGAACCATAAGAATAACCGATCAGATTGAACTGTTCAGATGGCTTGTCCATACCGGATAACGGCCACTCCCCATCATCAATGTATCTGATGTTTATCCCTGCTCGTAAAGCATCAATAAGCATCCCTGCATCGCCTATCGCTTGGCTCGCAGAATTTGTTTGTCCAATGTAGCAGTGACTTATGCCAACTTTGGCAAACATCGCTAATTGTGGTTGAACATAAGGCCCGTTTAGACCTGCACCGCCCCAATAGAGAGTGCCGCGTGGTTTGTTTACTTTTACAGGTATGGGTTTAGTGTCAGATTTTAAAGTTAAAGTCGCCGTAATAATGATTACAGGAACTAATGGCCCCATTATGGATTCTCCGCGAATACTTCAATAGTCACTTCTTCAGCTTTTCCGCTACTGGTTTTTTGAGTATGTCCATGTTCATCGGTGCGACCCTCAATTTCCCCTCCGCTCCACTTAATGCGGTACATCCTGTTTACTAGTGGTGCTCCGGTTATCTCGTCCTGCAATAGAAAGTGCTGATCGAATTCGCCTGATGTGGCGGCAAGTACTGAGGCAGCGGTTAGTGCTTTAGCTGCTATTGGCCTAGGTGCGCCTGAAGAGGCTGCCCCGCTACCTTCATAAGACCGACTTACTTCAGGCATAGAGGAAAACAGAACGGCTCCACATGCAGTCTTATGCCCCTCTAAAGCGACAGCTTTTCCGTCAACATCCCAAGAAGGGTCGCCCTCAATAATTGGGCAAGAGCCGTGACCCTGAATTGGACAGCTAACCATATCCCCTTCCCGTGCCACGGCTTTGCCGAACATATTTCTATCTGATTATGTCTCTTGCTCAATGAGCTCTGTGCAGATGGGTTTCTATAAGTGTTGGGCTTGGTTTTTGAATGTGTAGGGCGGGTGAAACCCGCGAGCCATGCTGAAGAAATACGCGGGTTTCACCCGCCCTACGATATTTATAATGAAATTGAGCAAGAGACATAATCAGGTATTTCTATGTGCAGCTCCACTGACTACTACACCGCCGTGGCTGGTTTTGTCGCCGATGCGTATTACTTTTTTCATGCCTGCCACCTATAAGGAATCAAGATTAGTACGGTAATCTTAATCCTCGCTTACTAGTTTAACAATAAGATATAGGGTGTATCAGGTGCTGTTGATGTTTGGTTCACCAGTAGCTTGGGTCGGAAATGCCCAGAGATATCGCTAAGAAGCATGATTTAGCTGGTGCTAGAGTTAGAGTATGGATAAAGAAAAAGCCCCCGCTATTAAAGCGGGGGCTTTGCAGCTTACTGAGCTGTGATGATTTAAGAGAAGTGTCTTACTTAAGCTTCACATTCCAGTTTTTTTCTACGCACTTCACGTAATTGCCTTCGATCAGGGCGTTATACGGCGTTTGGTAATCGACCAATTGGCACTGATTATCTTGCCCTGCATTCCAGGTTTTTTCCCAGAAAATAGGGTAGGCGGCGGAGCTGCCTTTTTCGAAGCGCTGCATGCCGGTGCACTTCATCGATTCTTGCTTGATATCCCAGCCTAAATCACGCGCAAACTCGCTGTAGTAGTCGATGCGATTTTTAGCCGCTGGTTTGAGGGTTGCATCTTGGCACTCGGCATTGATAATTTGAATGGTGGTTGGAAAATCATTACCCAAGCCACGCGCCTTATCTTGTGCATTAGGCACCCAAGTTCCGTCGATCACATGCAGCATCGATGGTTTTGGTGGCTGTGGATAGACAAAGAAGAAGGTGGCAGAAGCCATATTCAACCAGCTTTCTGCAATTAGATCCGGTTCGTTGAGTAGCTTGGTTTGGTCACCACTAAACATCACTTGCGAGAACGGGCCATAGTTGTAGTTGTAAGAAAGCTGTTTTGCGCCACGGCCAAAGTATTTTTTAAAGCTGCCGTCTGCGTTTTTGCCGCAGGTCCATACGCCGTTAAATACCGGGTCGGTACATTCGGTGTTGTAGCCGCAGCCAGTGCCGGTTTCGTTGCAACCCATTTCACGCACATGCACTAGCGCCTGACGCCATTCATCTATGCCGTATTGGGTGACGCTGTGGCCACCGGTTTCTTGGGCAAAGTGCGCAAACATGGTAGCGAGTGAGCGGCGGCAGATTTGGTCTGCATTGCGCCCATCGCTGTAGTCATCACATATGCCTGGGAATTTAGCTACGGCCTGTAAGAAGCGTTGATAGGTGTAGCTTGGGTGGCGCACTGAGAAATAGTAATTAAATTTTTGCTCAGGAACCAGTGCTTCTACGCGTTTTACATTGATTGGGTTGTCGCTTTTGCCTGCTGCAACTGCATCAACGATGGCATTGCTGGCGGTGCGCACTGAGGCTTTTACCTTTCGGAAAAAGTCATTATTAGTCAGTGTGGCCTCGTAGGCTTGGGCTTGGGCCAGCGTTGGAACGCCGCCGTTACCCGTATTGGGAGGGGGGGTAGCGCCGCCACTTGATGATCCACTGCATACTCCGCTATCGTTCCAAGTGGTGCTTTTACCTGGCTCTTCACCGGCATTAACCCACCATTTTGCAGTGTAATTATGCCCTAGATAGCCGACGATGCTGCCGCCTGCATAGCTGCTGCTAGATACCCAGTTGGCTTTACATGCTGTACCACTTGGTGCAGGTGTTGGAGCTGCCGTTGGTGTTGGTACTTGGGTTGGAACTACTGTTGGTGCAGGGGTTGGTACTTGAGTCGGCACGGGTGTTGGTGCAGGGGTTGGTACTTTGGTCGGCACGGGCGTTGGTGCAGGGGTTGGCACTTGAGTCGGCACGGGCGTTGGTGCAGGGGTTGGTACTTTGGTCGGCACGGGTGTTGGTGCAGGCGTTGGTACTTGAGTTGGAACTGGCGTAGTGCCGCTTACTAATTCCCACGGTCCCCATTGCTCGGCACCTGGCATATTGCCTTGAGTCCACCACTTGGCTTTCCACGTTTGGCCTTTATAAGTAGCGGTATTGCCTGCGGTGTAGGTACTGCTGGCGCTCCAGTCTGCCGCCAGAACGGATGCGCTGATCAGCATCGCGGCAAGCAGGGCCGTGAGTTGTAGCTTGGTTTTCATTAGGTCTCGCTCCATCCATAAAAATCTGAGTTGCATCGCTAAGGCTTAGGCTAAACCTCAGTGCAAGTTCAGGTTTAATAAGGTTTGCTGGCTATACGCCAGTCTGGTTTATATTGAAGTGGTATCTTCAATTGTCGTTGTAAGGTTTGCTGATGTTAGCATTTGTACCTGTGGTGTCAATGACTACGACATCTCATTTGGTATTTTTTTAGAGAAAAGTTGATTTTGATGCTGGGCTTTAATTTGACACAATTTTATGCCAATAATGGCGAATTCATTGTGTTTGCAGATAGTTGCTGTTTCTCTGCGCTGCGGGGGGATCGCTGCAGTGCAATAAAAAGGTGAGTATTATTGAGGGAGAGTGTTCTAGCAAGCTGAAGGCATGCGCATTCGGTGGATTGGGTGATAAGTGGTATTGCTAGCCTTATAATTTTGGTACGTATACACAATAAATTTGGCCTGAGGCGGCGTTAATAGTGGGTTTGAATCCGGTATACTGCAGCGTTGATTCACTTGCTGCCGAGATGTCCATGCGTGTTGTTGCCCTGCTTTGTGCTCTATTGATTAGCTTAACTGCTTATGCAGAAGACGCTCCCTTGCCGTTTGATGTGCCCTCTGCGGCACCCGTGATTCAGCGTACGGCAGTGAGTAAGCCTGCGACTAGATCTGTAGAACGGCAGGCAAATAGTACTAAAACTTCAGCTAAATCGCATCGAGCCGCTAAGAAGCATACGTCTTTAGCCAAACAAAGAAGCTCGGTGTTGGGGGCAAAAAAGCATAAGGTGAAGCGGGCAAAGGTGAATGCCAATCAAACAAAAAAAACTAAGGGCAAGGTGGTGAGCATTTCGCGGCACACTCCGCCTACTAAAGGGCATAAGGCCGCTCGCGCAAAACACACGACCAAGCGTAAAGTGGCTACACATAAAAAGCACTAATGACTGCTGTAATTAAATGCATAAAAATGGCAGCGTTATCGCTGCCATTTTTACGTTAACTTAGGATTTTTTATTGGTTTAAATGCTTGCATTCCTTTTCAGTAAAAATAAGGATAACCGCTATAATTTATACGTTAGCCTATGTTTAAAATAATAATATGGACGCCTATTCTTACTGATGCCCTCTATGCCTCTTTTCTTGCTACGCTCTATTATTCTTATCAGCTTATGTTGTTTACCACAGGCCATCTTCGCTGCGCAGCTAAGGGTGCTGGTGTTAGATGGCGATCAGATGCCTTGGATGCAGGTGGAAAAAGGTAAGCTGAATGCAGGTTTGTACGCTGATTTGGGTGTAGCCCTAGCGCAAAAAATGAGACGAAAAGTTAGTTTTACTATCTTACCGCGTAAGCGTTTGGCCCTTGCCTTAGAAAAGGGGAGTGCTGATTTAATCTGTAACTATATCCCTGCTTGGATGCCTGGTGCTTTCGACTGGAGTGTGGGGTTTATTCCTAATACGGAATTACTGATTAGCGCGCAGTCAGCGAATAAGCCAGATTCTTTAGCTGAATTTGCCCACGTTCGAATTGGTACCGTGTTGGGTTATGCCTATTTAGAGTTGGATCAAATCTTAGGTAAGTATTTTTTGCGGGATGACGCGCCAACGATGCACAATAATCTACTTAAATTGGCTGCTGGGCGAATTCAGCATTTGGTGATTAATCAATTTGAATTGGAATACCAGCAGCGCTTAGGGCTATTTAAAACGCCATTACATCCTTATACGGTATTAAGGGCCTATAAGGGGCAATGCGCGGTTTCTAGAGTGGGGCAAGTCAGTGTGGCAGAAGTGAATCGGGCGATTGCCCTTTTGCAAAGTAGCCATGAATTAGCACAGATCATGGGAAAGTATCGCTAAAATTGACTGTTCCCCATGCTTTGCATATTGCACAAAGCATGGGGTATTTTTTAGGCAGATATCTTGGCTAGCTCGGTAAAATAAGTTGGGAAAGTTTTGGCTGTGCATTGTGGATCATTAATCCGCACCGCTACTCCTGTGACTGCTACCAGCGAGAAACACATGGCCATGCGGTGATCGTCGTAAGTATCAATCTCGGCATGGGCAATCAGTGCGTCAGGTGGGGTGATGGTAATAAAATCCTCCCCTTCAATGACCGTTGCGCCGACTTTACGCAGCTCGGTGGCCATGGCGCTGAGGCGGTCGGTTTCTTTGACGCGCCAGCTGGCAATATTGCTTAAGGTGGTTGGGCCTTTGGCAAAAAGGGCGGTAACGGCTAAGGTCATGGCGGCATCGGGGATATGGTTCATATCTGCATTAATGCCTATCAATTGACCGCTGGCCGGTGGTGCTGCCTCAATATAATTGTTGCCCCAAGTGATTTCTGCCCCCATTAAGCTCAGCGCTTCGGCAAAGCGTTTATCGCCTTGAATGCTATCCGCGCCCATGCCGCTGACGCGCACCTTACCGCCGCCGATTGCCCCTGCGGCTAAAAAGTAAGACGCGGATGAGGCATCGCCTTCTACATCAATCTCGCCTGGGCTTTGGTAGCTTTGCCCAGCAGCAATCGTGAAGCTGCTCCAGCCATTTTGCTCAACCTGTACGCCAAATTTAGCCATTAGTTTAAGGGTGATGTCGATATAGGGCTTAGAGATTAGTTCGCCAATGACTTCAATGGTGATCGCCTCGCCTGTGAGGGGCAGAGCCATCAGGAGCGCTGTTAAAAATTGGCTAGAGACATTGCCTTTTACTTTGATTGTTTGGCCGTTATAGCTGGCGGGTTGAATGGCTAGTGGCGGGTAGCCTTCTACAGCTGTGCATTCAATCAAGGCACCGGCTTCACGTAGCGCATTGACTAAATCACCAATTGGGCGCTCGTGCATGCGGGCCACGCCGCTCAAGGTGTAGTGGCCTTGGCTAAGTGCTAGGGCTGCAGTGAGCGGGCGAAAAGCAGTGCCAGCATTGCCTAAAAATAATTCAGCCGCTTTAACCGGAAACACGCCTGCTGCGCCCTGCACGATGAAATCACGACTATCGCCTTTCTGCTCCCATTTAATCCCTAAGGCCTTCAGTGCCTCCAACATATAGTGGATATCATCTGCAGCCAGTAAGCCTTTTACCGTGGTGGTGCCTTTGGCCAGAGCGGCCAGCAAGAGCGTACGGTTGGAAATACTTTTGGAGCCAGGCAGGGCAACGGTGCCGTTGACACGGGCGATAGGGGCGAGGTCTTTGTATTCCATGGGGCATTCCGTATTGAAGGTCGGTTGGATGGTCGTTGCAGGACAGGGGCAAAGTATTGGCGCAGGTTGCGCATGCTTATTTTATGGGGAGAATGCTGATACGAACAGATGTACGGCAAAAATAATGAGTATGAAGATCATGCCGGCAGCGGCTGCAGACATGATCTCTATTGAAATGGTTTAATCCCGATCGTGCCCGCGTCCGTGCCCATTACCATTACCTTTACCATGGCCATGCTGTTTATGACCTTTGTGGTCGTCATCATCTCTGCCGCGATACTCATCACGATAGCGAGGCACTACTTCATTGTTGTACCAGCTTTCTTGTACAAAATAGACGGGTCGAGCACAGGCATTATATCTGCCGCAGTGTTTGGACCAGTTTTTTGCGTGCCCAGGTGGAACCACTAAATACAAAGGGGGTTGAGCTACGGTGACCTGCTGGATAATTCTGGGCTCACGGTAGATCAGTTGGGGTTGCGGATAATTGCCAATATCTAAGCGCCCATAAAACCCAGCTTGTCCAAACTGTACAGAAACACCCGCATCGGCAGCCCAAGCGCTGGAGGATATAAGTAGAGCCAGTGCAATGCCTGTCTTGCTAATATATTTATTCATGATGTACCTAATGGCGCAGTGAGCAATTCAATCAACATACACTTAGGGCAGTAATGAATCCACTGCTGTTAATACCCTGCTTGATTCTAGTTGATTAAGGCAGTTCATATGCTTGAGTGGGCAAACTCTAGCAAAACAAGGGCTGCACTCTAAATCTAAGGTCACAATTGTGGCGTTTCTGGATAAAGGCGGGGTAAATTCGGGTGAGCTGGAGCCATAAATAGCGACCAACGGCCGCTCTAGCGCCGCAGCCACATGCATTAGGCCAGAGTCATTACTGACCACTACTTGGGCAAATGACATCATATCAATGGCTTCAGCTAGCGATGTTTTACCGCAGTAATCAATCACCTCGGGCGCGCCGGCCAAAATTTCATCGGCAATTTCGCGGTCTTTGTTTGAGCCAAAGATACAAATCTGAAAACCACGCTCAATCAATGTTTTTGCAAGTGCGGCCATATGGCTACCAGGCCAGCGTTTAGCGGGGCCGTATTCAGCACCTGGGCACAGCGCGATCATAGGCTTGTGGCTATCAAAGCCTAGCTTAGTGCTGCTGGCATGGCGTTCTTGCTCGTTAACCACCAAGTGAGGGAAGGGTACGGGGCGCTGCACGGGCTGGTTTACATCTTCTGCTAAGGCAGCAAAGCGCTCAACCATCTTGGGTAAGGCCAGCGGATCAAGTACGCGGGTGTCATTAAGTAAGCCGTAACGTGATTCACCTACCCAGCCCGTACGGGTTTTGATGCCACTAAATAAGGGCACCAGTGCCGATTTAAGTGAGTTTGGCAGCACAATCACTTGATCGTAACCGCGTGTTTTCATTTGCCGCGCGAGTGCCCATCGCGCACCCAGCTTGAGCTCACCGTGGCCAAAGGGCGTATCAAAGGATTCGCTGACTTCGGGCATGCGGGCGTGCAAGGGGCGCGTCCATGCTGGAGCCAGCACATCTAAAATAAGGCCAGGATAACGCTGATGTAGTCGACGATAAAGTGGCTGCGCCATAATGGCGTCACCTACCCATGCTGGGGCAATAATCAGGATTTTTTTCATATGCTCTGGAGGTAAAACGAGCAGGCCGAGCTTTAGCCTACGGCTTGCTTAGCAGGCTTTGGGAAGGGGGTGACGGGTGTCGAATACACGAGCCCCGTCCATATCGCTTTAAGGGCTTAGTGACCTTTAACGACTTCACCTGCTTTGAGGCGGTAATGCGTACCACAGTATGGGCAAAGTGCCTCGCCATTTTTGGCTACAGGCAAAAAGACACGCGGATGGGAGTTCCAGCTCAGCATATCCGGCATAGGGCAATGCAGAGGTAAATCGCTGGCGAGTACTTCGATTTCGCGTTGAGTGTTTTCTTTGAGTTCCATGGGTTTTCTCTTTCATGCTCGGTGATAACGATCACCATAGTTCAAGGGGGCGGATGCTCCACCCCCTAATAAATATTAAACCAGTGTCAACCAGTCTTCATGCAAAGGATCTAAGCCTTTTACACAATCAAAATAGCGTTTTTGTAGCCGTTCAGTAATCGGGCCGCGGCTACCAATGCCAATTGGGCGATTATCTAGCTCACGAATCGGAGTGACTTCAGCGGCAGTACCGGTAAAGAAAGCTTCATCTGCAGTATAAACTTCATCGCGGGTGATGCGTTTTTCGATGACCTCAATGCCTTCTTCTTTGGCCAGCGTGATCACCGTGCTGCGGGTGATGCCGTCCAAACAGCTAGAGACATCCGGTGTATAAAGTTTGCCTTTTTTGACGATAAATAAATTTTCGCCAGCCCCTTCAGATACATAGCCTTCGGTGTCGAGCAGCATGGCTTCGTCGTAACCATCTGCTGCGGCTTCTTGGTGTGCCAGAATCGAGTTCACGTAGTAACCGCTGGCTTTGGCACGCACCATGGATACATTGACATGGTGGCGGGTAAAGCTTGATACCTTAACACGAATGCCTTTTTCTAAGCCTTCCGTACCAAGGTAAGCGCCCCAAGGCCAAGCTGCCACAATCACATTGATGGTATTGCCCGTTGCGGCAATGCCGAGTTTTTCTGAGCCAACAAAAGCCAGTGGACGTAGGTAGCAGGAGGCGAGTTTGTTCTCACGCACCACCGTTTTTTGCGCTTCGAAGAGCTCTTCGAAGCTGAACGGAATGTTCATTTGAAAAATTTTGGCCGAATTGAATAAGCGCTCGGTGTGATCATGTAGGCGGAAAATTGCAGTGCCCTTTGGGGTTTCGTAAGCGCGAACACCTTCAAATACGCCCATGCCGTAATGCAGGGTATGGGTCAAAACGTGTGTAGTCGCGTCGCGCCATTCAACTAATTTACCGTCATACCAGATAAGCCCATCGCGATCAGACATCGACATATTGCAAACTCCTGTCCAAAGTATTTGTGAGTAAGTATTGAGTGTTGATTGTAACTGAAAATAGGCAGGCTGTTGGCGGGCTTGCTGGATGCTTTATAGGGTCATTCCGTCCTAATAAGGATTGGCGGATGATTTTTTACAGGAGGTGCAATTAACCTTGACGCATGCTAATGACATGTTGTTGACATTAAAGTGTCTGCCTTTTATAAGCTCGGCTTGGTTTTTGGCTCTGTCCTTCATCAATTTTAGGTGAAGAACCTTATCTAACAGCATTTAAGTGATGGTGTGATGTCCGTTTAAGGATATTTATCTCGCATTCTTTTGATCTCGAGGTAATATAAGAAAAGTCTTATATTTAATGAAGTGAGATGTATCATGGAAGCAGATTTAGTCGACGCGTCAGAAGTACCGCTCAATGGAGAGTTAGGGCTTGTGCTGGCTGCTAGCTTGGCATTGGCCGCTTGTGGTGGTTCTGAGTCGGAGCCAAGCATTGCTGCTGTTACTCCGGTGTTAAAACCGCTAAGCGATATTGAGGCATCACGGTTTTTGGCGCAGGCGGGGTTTGGCGGGAACCAAGATGACCTTGAGCGGTTGAAATCGTTGGGTTATGAGGGATGGCTGACTCTACAAATCAACGAAGCTCCTCCGCCTTCTCGTTGGGCTTATGGCATGCAGCTTAGAAGTAATGACTTCCCTGCATTTCAAAATTGGCAGGTCTTGCCAAATATTCTTTGGCAGAGTCTTTTTAGCGGTAAAGATGTATTGCAGCAGCGCATGACTCTCGCATTATCAGAAATATTTGTGATTAGCTACCCAGGTGTAGATGTAGCGGGCCCGATTAAGTCGCTTGTGATGGCACATTTTATGGACTTGCTACAAAAAAGCGCTTTTGGCAATTTTAGGCAATTGCTAGAGGACGTGACGCTGAGTGTGGCGATGGGCAGGATGCTGGGTACGCTGGGCAATTTAAAAGAAGACAATAAAGGCCGTCGCCCCGACGAAAACTATGCGCGTGAGGTGATGCAGCTTTTTACTATTGGCCTTTATGAGTTAAATCTGGATGGCTCACTAAAAAAAGATAGTAATGGACAGCCTATCGAAACCTATACCTTGGATACCGTTAGCAATCTAGCGCGGGTATTTACGGGCTGGACTGCATCTTTGCAATTTAATGTGGTCAATCCCGATCTTGAAGTTTCGCATCAGCCGATGAGTCATGTGGCAGCCAATCACTCTTTGCTAGAAAAAAACTTTTTAGGCACGGTTATTCCAGCGGGAACGGCTGGCCCTGCCTCGCTTAAAATTGCATTAGATACTT
This sequence comes from Iodobacter sp. CM08, assembly GCF_033446605.1. NCBI lineage: Bacteria > Pseudomonadati > Pseudomonadota > Betaproteobacteria > Neisseriales > Chitinibacteraceae > Iodobacter > Iodobacter sp. CM08. The sequence goes on from NZ_JAWQUO010000041.1 coordinate 35,469, forward strand.
TATTTAATCATCCGAATGTGGGGCCATTTATTGCGAAGCAGTTGATTCAGCGTTTTGTAAGCAGCAACCCTTCTCCTGCTTATATTTCCCGCGTGGCGAGTATTTTTAATAATAACGGCCAGTCTGTTCGGGGAGATTTAAAAGCGGTGATTAAGGGGATATTGCTTGATCCTGAAGCAAGGCAAGCGCCTGATTTACTTGGGCAGTTTGCGGGTAAGCATCGGGAGCCAATGATTCGCTTAGTGCAACTGATTCGCACCTTGGATTACCGTAGCCCAGATGGAGCTTGGCGTTTGGGGAACACCAATGACTCTAGCTGGCGTTTGGGCCAAGGTCCTTTGGGGGCGGCGAGTGTGTTTAACTTCTTTCGGCCTGGTTACACCCCCCCAGGCTCCGAGTTGGCGAAGCAGGGCTTAGTTGCGCCAGAAATGCAAATCGTGTCTGAAACCTCGACGTTGGTGCAGGTTAATTATTGGTACAGTTTATTGATGGACCCACAAAGTAGTACCTTTCGTACCTATAACGATGCCAATGGTAATAACTTAAACGATAAGAAGGAAACGGGCTTATCGCTGTTTTTGATTGAGGAAAAAAAGCTGGCGGATCAGCCTACTGCCTTGTTGGAGCGGTTTAATCTTTTATTTGCCTGTGGCCAGCTCAGTGATGGGGTTAAGGCTGCAATTATTAATAGCATTAGCAAAATCAGTATCGTGGATACAAACCCTGCAAAAGTAGAATCATTTAAGCAAAATCGTGTGGTCGCCACGTTGTTGATGGTGCTAAGCAACCCAGAATATCTGGTTTTAAAGTAAGGAACTCCGATGAATAACACACTCTCTCGTCGCGAGTTTTTGCGTCGCGCAGGTATGCTGGCCGCCTCTGGTGCTGCTGCACCTATGGCATTTAATTTATCTTTAATGAGTGAGGCGGCTGCGGCAACAGCACCGGGTGATTATAAGGCGCTGGTCTGTGTGTTTTTGGCTGGCGGTAATGATCACCAAAACACGATGGTTCCTTATGATTTAAAAAATTATCAGGCCTATGCCGCGATTCGCCAGACATTAGCCACGCCTCGCGATCAGCTCTTGCCCTTACCTGGAGTGTTGGCAGATGGCCGGCAAATGGCACTCGCTCCGCAGTTGACGGGCTTGGCCTCTTTGTTTGGGCAAGGCCGTTTAGCCGTCGTTGCCAATATGGGGCCACTGATGCAGCCCACCACCAAGGCGCAATATCTAAGCCGTAGCGTTGCACTGCCTCCAAAGTTATTTTCGCATAATGATCAGCAAAGCTTTTGGATGTCATCTATGGCAGAAGGGGCAAGCTCAGGCTGGGGAGGGCGAATCGGGGATCTATTTCTTGCGGGCAATAGTAATGCTGCGCTGAGTTGTATTTCTGTAGGTGGGGTGGGCTTATATTTGAGCGGTAAACAGGCGAGTAGCTTTACTGTAGGCGTTACGGGTAATCCGCAGTTATTGTGGGGCTCAACTTATTTATTTAGCCCTAGCTACATCAATGAATTAAAAGCGTTGATGAGCACTAATAAAAACAATCATCTAGAAAACGAATATGTCAAAGTCACTCAGCGGGGTTTAAATACCTCGGTGCAGCTTGATACAGCACTCAAATCTGCACCTGCATTAAACGCCACCTTTCCTGCAGGAAATAGCTTGGCAGATTCCTTGAAAATGGTGGCAAAGCTGATTAGTACGCGTGCTCAATTAGGAAATAAGCGTCAAGTGTTTATGGTGCAGCTGGGTGGTTTTGATATGCACGATGGCTTGCTGGCCAAGCATCCTATCCAGCTTAAAATGGTGAATGATGCGCTAATGGCCTTTGATAGTGCAATGACTGAGCTGGGTCTGCAAGATCAAGTCACCACCTTTACGGGCTCAGAATTTGGCCGGACTTTAAGCGGCAATGGCGATGGCTCCGACCATGGCTGGGCCAGCCATCATTTTGTGATGGGGGGGGCGGTAGCGGGCGGTAAAATTTATGGGCGAGTGCCTGAGCCTATTATTAGCGGTGCTGACGATGTGGGGCAGGGGCGTTATATCCCAGATCTATCGGTCGAGCAGTTGGCATGGCCGCTGGCAAAATGGTTTGGTGTACCAGACTCAGATCGTTATTTGGTCTTACCTACTTTGGCGCGCTTTGATGCGGATGCTTTGAAAGTCATGCGTTGATTGCAATCACAGACTGAGCTTGTGCAAATTAGCCTTAGAAAATGCGCTGTTTGGTCCACGAAAAGTACAAAACTTACGAAAGATTATTTGCTCCGTTCGTGCTTTCGTGGACTAAATATTTTTGGATATGGCTGAATAGCTGTTAAATATCCGATTCCATTTTTGGGCTTCTGCCCATTAAATCGGCCAAGATATCTTGCACCGGCATATGCTCAAACAGCATCTTGCAGACCGCGGCGGTAATCGGCATTTCGATGCCCAGCTCTGCAGCTTGGCGCAGCACTTCACGCGCAGTAGGTACGCCTTCTGCAACGTGGCCTAAATTCTTGAGAATATCGTCAAGGTTTAAACCTTGTGCCAGCAGTAAGCCAACTCGGCGATTACGGGATAAATCGCCGGTGGCGGTCAGCATTAAATCACCAATTCCAGCTAAGCCCATCATGGTCTCGGTTTTACCACCTAGTGCACTGGCAAAACGGGCCATTTCAGCGAGACCACGGGTGAGTAAGGCCGCACGGGCATTTAGCCCAAGCTTTAGCCCATCACAAACCCCTGCGGCAATCGCAATAACGTTTTTAACCGCAGCGCCAATTTCTACACCAATTAAATCATCGCTGGCATAGAGGCGTAATACTGAGGTATTGAGCTCGGTGACGGTAAGGCGGGCAAATTGCGCATCATTTGAGGCAATTGTGACGGCGGCAGGTAAGCCTTGGGCAACTTCTTGAGCAAAACTCGGCCCAGATAACATGCCGCGCGGCACATCATCTGACATTTCTTGCGCCGCAACTTGATGGGGCAACAGCATCGTGCCAGCTTCTAAGCCCTTGCAGGCCCAGAGTACGGCGGCTTTGCAACCCATATCGTGCAAAGCTTTTAGTGAGCTGCGCAGGCCAGACATTGGCGTCACAATCAGTACCAGCTCGGCGTTTTTAACGGCACTGGCTAAGTCGTGTGTTACCGATAATGTGCACGGAAAGACGACATCTGCTAAATAGCGAGGATTAGCGCTAGATGCTTGCATTTCAGTCACTTGATTCGCATCGCGTGACCAAAGTGTTACTTGGTGTTGATCGGCAAAACGGATTGCCAGTGCAGTCCCCCAAGAGCCTGCACCCAATACGGCTAATTTCATACGCCCCACACTTCCTCAATACGAATAAAGCCAATAACACCGTCGCGATGCCGAACTTTTAGCCAGCCAGTGCGGGTGTTGTCTTGTAAATCTAAGAGTAGGTCTTTACCTGCACGATAAAGTAGCGGTGATTTAGCATCGGCAGTTTTATAGAGATTTGCTTCGCGCAAAACCTGCACAGTATGCTTAGTTGAAAGCTCGCTTTTCTTAAGCCAAGCTAACCCGCCCGTTTTATCCCGCACCCTTGCCCAATCTCCTTGCTCAGCAAGTAGCTCAAGTGGCATGCCTTTGCTGACTAAAAAAAGTTTTTTTGCTTCATTACTTGGGGCTTCAGATAACACAGCGCCGTGGCGAGCCACAGAACGATACTCGAGCGCAAAAGCCGCGTTGGCCGATAAAACCAACGCAGCGATGACACTCAGCTTAATGAGTGGTTTGTGCATTTGCCGCCTGTTCTTCTGCTTGCTGACGTTGTTGCAAGTAGATTGCTTCAAAATTAATCGGCTGTAACATCAGTGGCGGGAAGCCAGCGCGTGTTGTTAAGTCAGATACTGCTTCGCGAAGGTATGGGAACAAAATGCTTGGGCAACCAATGCCTAATAGTGGATCCATTTCGCCTTCAGGCACGTTCTCGATATTAAATAAACCGTTTTGGGTTACTTCAACCAAGAAAATCGTGCGGTCTTCAACCGTTGCTTGCGCAGTCACGGTCAGTGACACTTCAAAAAAACCATTGTCAAAGCTACGAGCTTGATTGCGGAACTGAATATTAAACTCAGGCTCAGCCTGCTCTAAAAAGGCTTGTGGCGAATTTGGGGATTCAAGCGAAATGTCTTTTACATATAGTTTTTGGATAGCAAAAACTGGCTGAAGCTCTTGGTTTTGTTCGCTCATGGCAAATCCTTCTCTTCTATTTATATAGTTGGGATAAAACGTGAGGCGAAATCATCGCACGATTTAGGGGCAGATTGCTACCGTCTATCTTGGATTGATTGTATTACGGGGCTAATAAAGCATCGAGTTCGCCAGCGTGATCTAGTGCAGCCAAATCATCAAAGCCACCAATATGACGCTCGCCAATATAAATTTGCGGCACAGTACGGCGATTGGTGCGGGTCATCATCTCATCGCGGCGTTCAGGGTTTAGATCAATCCGCACCTTCTCGATCTCAGTCACACCTTTTTTGTTTAATAAACGCTCAGCCATCACACAATAAGGGCAGACCCCAGTGCTATACATTAAAACATGGGCCATGTTGGGTCCTTTAATGATCATCTCGTAATACAAATACAGATGAGGGCAAATGGCTATTCTACAAGGTGTGAAAGTGTTGGATATTTCATCATTTTAAAAACAAAGACTTAGCTACTTACCTCGCCTTAAGTGCGCGCCAGTACTTGACCTAAGCGGCTCCAGCCCGTATATTTCGTCCTCTCGCTGCAGCACACACAGCCGCACAGTGATGTCACAGCGAGACGATCTTTAACAAAATACAGTCGATGAGTGTGAGTGCTTGGTTCGGAAGCGAAACAAGTGCTTACATTAGTATTGGGCATTCAGCGATGGATGCTCAGAATAAAGTAAGCCAGTAAGTACTAGCTTAGAGATTAAACTAAAGAGTTTGATCCTGGCTCAGATTGAACGCTGGCGGCATGCTTTACACATGCAAGTCGAAC
>NZ_JAWQUO010000042.1:0-40418 GCF_033446605.1 Iodobacter sp. CM08
GAAAAACTCCCGACTTGGCCCAATAGCCGAATTGACGAGCTGCTGCCATTTGTTAAAGATCAGAGCCCACAAGATAACGAAGGCTAAAGCAGCTGGCTAGGTGGGAGGGCTGAGCGCTTACATTAATTCTAAGCGATATCGACCACGCTTCAAGAGTACGCAGGGTCCGCCGGAAGGCTGGGTCATGTCCAACTCAGTAACAAGAATGGCTTCAACTATGTTTGGCGAGATTTCGATAATCTGCCCTCCAATATTGCGTATTTTCGAAGCGTACTCATGCCAGTCTGGGTAGATGAGCCGCAGTTCGCCTGGTTCAATCACTGTAATCGATTGCTCTGTCCTATCTACGAAATTGTAAAAGCACCCCCAGCCAATGCTGTCTGCTACTTTATGAAATGGCAAAGCTAAAACATATTCTTCACGCTCACTTGCTTTCTGAATCCTTAATTCAAGCACTTCTTTATCAATTGCAAACAAGAAGTTTGCACCGATGTATTTTCTAATTTCTATTCGAGCATCGCCAATTTGCACAAAATCTCTTTGAAGTTGACAGCTATCTTCAACTTCATCTTCAAATTCGGAGAATACAATATTGGACATTGCGCACGCCTGCCTCCAATACCCAAAGGCTGGTGATGTGTAATCATCAGTCAAAGCTGATAAATTGATTTCGGCAAGTGTGATAGGTTTAATTACTGGGCCAATTAGAGAGTCGCCAGAGTCACACTCAGTCCATGATTTCTTGATCAGTTTCTCATCGAATTCAGTGAAATGTATTTGCTTCCAGCTTCCTTCATAAGAGGCGTAAAAGAAAATCTTTTCCATCATTCGTCCGATACACAGCTCTTCCATCGCGATAATCACTTGAAGACAGGTCGCGCTTTCATAGCTCTTGAACATAGCTGGTCCAGTATCTATATCTCTCGGGCATAAGATAAAGTGAAGTTCATCCAGCCGAACAATAGGCGTGACCTCCGTCATTGCCATTAAGCCATTCTCGACAGGGGATGACAGCATCAACTCGGTAGCCACCATGATTTCGATAGGTGCTAATTTGATACCTTCTTTCAGAACCTTACTATCCATATGATCACTGCTCCAGTTACCACGTGCCGGAAATCAACTATCCGACCTGTGTTTACGGCTAGATGCCCATCAAGACCATTTACATCATAAAAAAATGTATTTTCGCAGAAGGTGCAAAGTGCATTTTTATAACTGCCGACTGGCTGCTTTAAATAGCCATTAAAAATGTGTGCTTAGACACTCGGCCATATCACCACACAAAACCCGCATTACCTTCTTAACTCACGCCAGGCTGGTCGTATGATGTCGTTGTAAATTCTGCTGGGTCTTGCGCAGATCGTGACGGCATATCACGATGTGGAAGTTCACCATAAAGTTCTGCGACATCGGCATTCACCAACTCACCATTCGGCGCAACCTTATACCCCTGCTCGTGAGCACGTGTTTCTGCAACGGATGAACAAACTCTTTCGGCCAGCGGGCTACCTTCTGCACCACTGCGAATTTTGAAGAGTTCTGCTTCAGGTAAATTCGCTACATCTTTCAAACCCGGAATCAAACGAAAGTTTGTCGAAATTGGATTTACACTTGAAATCAAATAAGTTTCTGAATTAAATTCTTGCATAGGATCAATAGCAGAACCAAAATCACCGAGAGTAGTCACTAGTTTTGGTTCGAAATAATCAGCAATTTGATCAGTGATAATAACTTCGCTGTTTTCACTCATTAATCTATCTCCAAGTTATTCGTTGTGTCATTTTTTGAGGTTTTTCGAGAGGCTTCAGGAACAGCTACAAAATTAATAACTGCAGAAAAATAACGATCAAACTGCTGATGAATTCCACTCGTTGGAAAACCTGGCCACCCGGCCCCATTATCACTTAAATATTTATTAAACTCTGTCGCTCGTTCAACTTCATCCATTTGATCAATCCGGTCAATTAATTGCCGAGCCTCGTTAGTAAAACTGGTCCGGTAAATTTTTGCCGCCGATGAAATTAGAGCCATTTCAACCATGCCGTCATTAATGCGGTTCTTACCATAATCGTCACCCAGAATAAGGCGTGAAGCGGCTTCTACCGCTTCAGCAGCATGCTCTGCTGCAGGTAAAGCGATAGATAAAACCGGGTCCTTTACTCCAAAATTAAATCGGCACCGGCCAATTTCATCAATGATTGTTGCCGCAACATCCACCATCGCTAAATTCTTTGCTATGGCAACATCAATTGCGGCATCTAAATAGGAAACATCCCCTTCCGCACTTAACCCGGTCGATTTATCAATTTTTTCTGCAAGTCTCACCTGCAGATTTGCCAACTCAGCAACATCATCGGCACCAAACTCATGAACATAGCGAGCAATATGCGCACGAGATAGTAAATCTAGCTGTTCTTTGAAAATTCGATTCTTATGCCCGTCGAAACGAGGATGGGCTTCAGTCAAGCCAAGTGCAAGAACAATCCGGTCAGTCGCGGCTATAGCTCGTTTCAAAATATCGTCAATTATTTCATCCTCTTGCTCAGTACCCCCTCCCTTAACACCAGGATAAGCCATTAGAGCTTGTACAAGCAGGGTTGAAGCATAAACTGCGGCGGCATTAACTCGCGCACCCTGTGTAATGGAACGACTACTATCACCATTCTCATTAATGTGAGAAACACTAGCCGTATCAAAGACACCAAAACCAATATTGCCAATTGCATCAGATCGCAATTGGCTTCGGTCAACATGACTTATTGTAGGGACAGTATTCCCCTCACCCGGCTTTATAGCCCTTGACGCATTTCTTTGAGCAGTCATTTGTTGAGCTGCCTTAAACAAGTCAGCAGGGTTCGTCACATTAATAATTTTATTAGATCCACTCATACACCCGGCCATTTTGTAATGTAAAATCTATTGATATTCTATATGTTTGGAGGGAATAGTGCGCAACGAAAAAACATTTTCTGAAGTCAAAATAGAAATAATTGACCTTGCTTTTATTTACAGAGCCATTGCGTGGATCGACGCATTGCCGCCAGTTTTAAGAAAAATTTCAAAAATTGATTCTCAAAACCTAAATTGTTATCAGTTTTCATACTCTATAACTGAATCAATGGGTATATCCCGTGACAATCTCGGGAACATGCTTACTTTTGGGGTTGGCATGAATTGGATATCTGGACTGCCTATAGAGTCCGTTACAGTTGATCGTGATTATATCAACATTTTAGTTCCTAGCTTCAGCACTTCGACCCGCGCCATTCCAGCGTTCGTTTTACAATTCCCCTTGCCTGCCGATAGTCCAATTGCCAGCCACATTACGTCTGATGAAAAGATCATTGGGTTTGCACTTGCCAATGAAGAGGGAAAAATAAAACGCGTTAACCGAGTTTTCCCCTTGCATTGTCGTTACATAACGAAATAAGACAAAAAAAAGCGCCGCTCGGTTACGGCGGCGCTCTTTCATAATCTCTTTGAAAAACAAAAAGCTTATTGGCGACTTTTAGCTGAATAGTCCTCAATCCGGCGACAAAACCTGTTAACAGCTTCCATTGACGCTTGAGGACTAGCTCCATCTAAACAGTTCATATGAAAAATCATCTTCAATTCTTTTGCTAATGATTTAATTCTGTATGAATCAGCTTGAATCGTGTTAATAACAGCTGTGGCCCGTCTTAAGTAAGCGCCATCTTCCAATTCACGCCACCGCTTAATGGAAACCAATCCGGTTTCTCTATACTGCAATACATTCCTTGCTCGGACTAAAACCATCTTATCCGTGAAAGGCAAATTCTCTGCCTCACCCAAAACAAGGGCCAGATCAATTGCGTCTGCAGCGGTAGGAAGTTTTGCCATTTTAGTTTGCCAGACAACCTAAATCGACCTTATCACCTACGGATAGACCCATTTTTTTCATGTTTTCAATCTGCTGATTGCCAGAGTCAACACCTGAATATGGATCACCGCCCCCATTCTCAATTGCTGTTTTCTGATGTGCCACAACTGCGCCAATTTCTTCGGGTGCAATTGAACCAAGATTAAGGCTGCTGGTTTGCCCCGGCTGGTTCTTCGCATATTTAGCGCTTACCAGCTTCGTCACTGCTGTGCCGATAACAAACATTGAACCGATAAGAAAAACACCTAAAAGGGCCCATTTCCATAAAGGCCACGATGGCAATCCAAAACCCGAGACCTTGTGACTTGATGCCCGGTAAGAAGGACGGAAAGTTGGTTGGCTCGTATGAACACCAGGTGAAGGCAATGCAACGGGTACAAACGTATTTGCATTGTTTTCTCCGCCCATTGATTTCGAAACATAAACCATATTGTTTACGTCCGCAATTTGATATAAAACTTCACTCATGGCATCGCGCCAGGCGTCAGAAAACGTCTGTTCAATAAATAACCGTGTTTCAGCTTGTGCTGTCAGCATTACACCTGAAACATCGGATACATTGTTTTGATTAAGTGTTTTCGTGAACTCACCTGCCGTTTCAATCGACATTAGTTCATATTTCTTTTTACTTTCAAAAACAAGATGAACTTTGTAATTAAATCCACTGCCTGTTAAAATCTCAGGCTTAATTGAATCACTTACATTGTTTTCATCGTTGCTAACAACTTTAGTTTCATTAATTTCGACTTGTGAAACTTCAATTTTAGGCAACTGGCCTAATAATGTCGGAAAATCTATGATTTGATCGAGATACTCAACTTTACCGATATAGGCTTTTTGAGCAGCGCTAATTTTTTTAATGCCCCCTTTTACAAACAGGTCTACAGTATGTTGATTACGATTAAATAATCGTACATCAATCCAACATTCCAGGTGCCGGAAAAATTCTGAAGGTGGATTAACTTTGTTTGGTTTTTTGGTTTCGTTTGTCATTTTTTAATGTCTTGTAAGATTTGCTTTAATACTGCAGGATCACCAGCTTTTAACAAAACTGGCTCACCAGCATTAGTAAAGAAATATGCTGTTGGAACAGCCACCTGACCTAGCTCAGCATTGCCCTTATAGCTACTGCGTAGAAATACTTCATTTTTAATTAGATCAGCAACAATGGATTTATCCGGCTTACCGCCCGTTGGCCGATTGTCGGAAAACAAGGCATTAATTGCAGCTGCATCGTTCTTCATGTTAAATGCAGCGGCCACCGAATCCATACTTTTTGCACGGTCAGCATCTGTCTTACCCAGGACAACAACAGGCAACCATTTGACCGAAATTGAATTATTCGCTACATAAGGGCGGAGTCTTTTATATAAATCATGGCAAACTGGGCAGGTCGGGTCAAAAATAACATAAAGCAATTGATCTGCAGGTCGTGGTTTTCCATCCAAAAAGCCTCTCATTGTATTAATTGAGAGGGCTGCAGGATGAATACCTTTTTCAGACGCACCTGTAGTGCTTTTATTTGCTGAAGCATCACTTGCTGGGGTCTTGGCATCAGGCAGGTAACCACCTGACAAAACTTTCCCAGTCTTGGTATCCCAAATGACGCCCGCAACGGCTATATCGCCATTGGGAGAGGTAAACATGACTGCTGGATCTGTTCCCTTCCCGCTTGTCACAACCCATGCTGTCATCCCTTTAGGGCCGGGCTTTTTATCAAGAACAATCAGTCCTCGCTCAATAATAAAAGGAGGAATGTCCTTGAATTTTGACTGTGAGGCTGATTGCGGAGCTGCCGGAGCTGCAAATGATACAGAACTCGACACTGACAGGACCAAAGCAATTGCCATGGACATAGCATTTTGTTTCATAAATTCCTTCTATAAATTTATCTAGGCGTGAAGGTAATGGGGATTTTCTTTGATGAAAAATAATTAGTTAACAACGCATCCCACTTTGCAGCACGGATTTGTATTTGTTTGGCATATATAGAGTTAAAAGGCTCATTCGAATTATGGTAATTAGCAACACTCTTCCAATAACCTTTTTTTCTGCTGCTAGTAGCAATTGCATCTGAAATTCTTCGGGCAGCCAAATCTGCGGCATAACATCCATCAGATTTCAAATGATGCTCTGTAATTCCATATTTTGCATAATCAGACTTGATGGTTCTTCGGTTAATTTGCATTTCCCCGATATCGACCGCGCCATTTGGATGAATAACAATTTTTCCTGGCGGGCCAGCTTCTTGCTCCCAAACTGCAAGCAATGTATTAGCTTCAAGTCCATGCTTATTTGCACTCTGAATTACGCAATTGACATTCGCCTTGCGACCCTCCACATAGTAGGGATATGCCGTGTTACTTTGAGGAGGCAAATAGTCCAAAATCAAGCCTTAAAATATGTAATTACTCTACCGGCCAAAAAGGAGAGTTTTCATGATCACGAATCCAAATTGAAAACTTATTTGGGACAAACATGTGATCAGTCACAATTAACCAATGATAATATGAATGTTTCAGTCCAATCGTTACTTGAGCTAATGACATCATAACAAAAATTGAAGAATAAAAAAATGCATCGTAAAATATGAAACCAACAGACAATAACAAGCACGCTATTGATGCCGAGTAAAAAAATCGCGTGAGAAATCGGTGATTTTTCAAGATGTTATTTACATCATCAATCGTCAAATGGTCGAATTGGCTCAATAATTCTTCACGTCGATCTGCAGTTACTTCATACACTCTGATGTAACCACATTTAGCACAACACTCATCCTTGTTTTCCCATGCGGGGATCAACCCAATACCACAACGCGGGCAAAGTTCCGACACAGCAGATTTACCAACTTTTTTGGCCATCGAAGCAATTGACTTTGCGCCATCAACATTGACAATCTTTGAAACTACTTTCACGTGAGCACGATGATACTTTACTAACTTAGATGGTTTTTTTTGCTCATGGGCTTTTGATAAAGGTTCGGAGTCTTTTAAATCATCCATCACGGTAACTCGACAAACGGCAATAATTCAGAGAATTTTGCCAAATGGTTGAATTTTTCAACTTCCGACAGCAGCAAATCAGCTTGGTCAATCGAAACGGGAGATTCCATAATCATGGCAATGTTTTCTTCTTCATTTACCAATAAATGAAAGACAACTTCGCGGTTCGAACCATAAATAAATGCTTCAAAAATCAGCCCACTCCAAAGAACATTTATTTCTTCTTCGCCATTCTCTCCAAAAACCGCACGAAAGGCAGGGCCATCAAACAAAGCTTGTTGATATGGGTCATCATTCAAATATTCAATGGGTACGAAGCGCTTGTCTAACGTTCCTGAAACTTGATTAAGCAGCATCATTTATCACCTCCAGCAATTCAGTTAAGGACATATCACACTTTATATACATGAGAGAAAGTGGTGCCATTAAGGAGTTTTCACTCTCTTTTTTCAACATAGCTTGCAGATTCTTCGTCGCAGTGACTTTTTTAAAAACCAAATCAGTTGTGACAATAAAAGTTATATCATTATCGTACCTTAATAATATCTCTTTCACTTTTTTTCCAGAACCCAAATGACGACCAACCTCCTCCACTGTTAAATCATGGTGGTCAAGTTTAGCTGTAGGCTTATCTTCATCAGCAGCGTCAATCAAATATGCATAGTTTCCCAGGTTGAATGGCTGTGCCGCTATTTTTTCTTTAAGCCATGCCGTAAAACAGCCAATAATTATTTCGGCATCTAATTGCAATGGAACCAATTTAGGAGCTCGGTCGCCTAGCATCGCAAGGCTATTCAAGAAAATTGTTGCAACTTTTTCTGCCGCCTTTACTGACGACTCACAAACAAGCAACTTACACTCGCGACAATCAAATACCAAATGGTGTAATGTTGTTTTAACTGGTGCTGTCGGCATCAACTTGATACGGGCTTCCTTTTGAAGAGCTTTTATTTCTTTCTTGGGCAATGACTTAATATCTAACTTGCGCTCTTTTGCAATTCTTTTAATTTCCTTTAGACTTTCTCCTTCGGGTATAGATTTAACATCCGAACGCAAGGTGATAATTAATATACGTCCATTTGGATCAACAACCGTAACTAAATTTTCAATTGAATCTAAATCTGAATAGGACACAAATCCAACCTTGGTTTCTTCAGTAGGCTGAATTTCTGAATATGCCAAACGCTTCAAGCAATCAGAAATATCATTTGCTCTTACCGGCTTATATTCTTTTCCCTTATCTGCAATATATGGCACAAAATTTTTAAGCAACATGCTTATTTACCCCTTGGTAAGCAGCAAGTTTCAGTTTCTTCGTCGCCTTTGCTAATAAATCGGCAATTCCAGACTGAGGGTAAAATCCTGTGACCCTGTTGTCATGTTCATCGACTAGGGCAAAGAAAATTTCATCTATTCGACTTAAAACAACCCCATCATGCTTATCACCAGACAGTGCTGCATAAAGCAAAATTAATTCATTATGATTAATTACCCGATGCTCGGAGGATTTTAGATTTCTTAACCGGTCATACCGAATGTCAGAAATAACAGCTAAATCAGTAATTTGATTTAAATGTAATGCGCCCCTTACCATCTCAATTGCACGTGACTGGCCTTGAGCACGCAGCCATTCAGGTGAGATTTTTTCAAAAAAATCATCACTTCCCATTGCAGTCGAAATGATTTTTAATGTTTCATACACACTATGTTTCTTCAGGTTCTCTGAAAGCATGTTTCTTATAGAGGCTAAGCTTTCTTCTGCCCTCCATTTGATTGCATAACATATTTTTTGCCCATCAGAATTAAGATCAATAAGCAAAATAGCGGTGTCTGTTTGAACTTGCGTTACCTGAAATTGATTACTCATTATTCAACATCCTCTGTATCTGAAATCACCGCTTTAATGCGCTGTAGTGCAGCCTTAAATACATCCTTTGGTTCCGGCTCTGGTACAGTGCCTCGGTAATATGCGGATGCCTGATCGATGCTATCTACTAATTCATTTGTCGCATTTTTAATTTCGAGCATTCCTGACCCGACACCATACGCCGACGTCATCATCATGCACTCTACTGCTTTGGTTATTTTCTCTATCCCACCTTCCTTTGATAAGGACGACCCAGCCATACGTGAGATGTTTACTGGTTCAAATTCAACTTCAGCTTGATCAATATCATCAAAGGAAACTGGTGCACGAACCAATTTCTTTTGAGCAAAGTATTCTTGTACTTTTAGCTTAACAATTGCGTCCGAGGTTGAAGTTCCTATCACTCGCGGAACTGGGATTTCCGACACTTCTGTTTGTTTAGTAATCTCAGGCTCAAGTTCTTTGCCCCCAATATTACTTACTTTAATGTCGTCATTTTTTACAGGACTGTCTTCACCAGAAACAATTGACTTATGATTTGCATCATCTATCACTGCAGTAAAATCTACTTTCGAAGCAAATCCAGCTTCGTTATTACTTAGTGAATTCGTACCTGAATTAACAGAAATTTGCTCTGGAATTTCCTTTTTAGTGACTGTAGTGGGGGCAGAAGCACCTACTTGTTTATTCTTTCTTGCCGCTTCAAGGCTATTTAACTCCTGAATTTGATTGTGCTCTTTCATTTGCTTAATGCGAGCAACGGCGAAAATTGAAAGGTACGTTGCAGCAAATGCTTCACTGCAAGACGAAACATTGCTTAACAATTCTGGAGATTTCTTGGCCAACTCAATCCCGTTTTTTATCATCATGATTCGTGCACTTGATGAATCAGGCGGATACTCCAGACCTGCAGCTTTTTCTCCTTGTGAGTCAGGTAATGCTTTAACCCAGGTCCCATCGATAATCATTTTTGACAATGCTTTTGAAATGGCACGTGCACCTTTTGCCCGATTAATCTCAGAAATACTGGGAGGGTTTACAGCTAAAAAATGGTTCAGACGAATACTTGGTACTCGTTTTGTTTCAGTGTAAAAAGTTGCGACACGTATTACTGCAACTCCTTGAGTTCCATCACTGAATTTTTTACCTACTAAAGTCGTGAATTCACCTTGAGATTGAGCGGCAATATCTCCATAAGTAACGCGATCAACTTTATCAATATGAGTATCCCGATTGGAATAATATGAATCCTTGAAATCACCAGCACTGAATTCTTTACCTCCAGTCACTTCAACAGTAGCTTGATCAACAAGCCCAATAATTTTGCGCCATGTTTCAGATTCTTTGCCGGAAGTAATGCGACCAATCATCCGAATATTTGTGTTTTCCCATGTAGCATCAGCCTCTTCAGGAGATCCTTTCTTTAATGATGCTAAGTCCTGGGTTGCAATAGTGATTGAAAAACCCAATGACCGAGACTGCGCGACGGCACAGGCAAAGCCTACACAAATATAATATCCATATTCATCTAAAATAACTTGAAATGGGAAGTTAGCATTTGTTGGCCTTGAATCAATAATTACACGTGTGATCCCTTCAACTCTATTTCCAAGAGACCCCCCCATCATTTGTTTAATTTGGCCAATCACCATCTTACCTAACATCGAAAGAGTCTCAGTAGAACGTTCAAGTGATGGAATTGCACCAACCAATATTCGTCTATTCAGGACAACGTCATACATGTAGATTTCACCAAGGCCAGTACCATATATGTGCCCATAGGTGTAACTCATGTCGTTCCATAATCGAGTTAACTGCATTGTAATAAACCCAAATTGCTCTAAGGTTTTTTGCTCTTGCTCACCTCTTTTATTCTCTTGATACCCCGGCAAGGTGGTGACAAATGTTGAAAGTGGTTTAATTAGGATTTTAAACATTGCATCATTTGCATAACTAATTTCAGACCCGCTTATATCTAAGGCCTTAAATTCCATCGCAAAGTTTTCTAACGTGGGTAAATCAAAATATGGAATATATGCATTTGGATTAAGCAAGATATGGCCTAAGTCCCGCTGATAAACCAGTGGGTGATTTAGTGCTTGAATGAAAGAAATTGCCCTTCCTTTCCACATATCTCCTTTACCGCCAGAATCATCCATTTGAGCAATCTGCAATTCTGAGATAACTGCTCCTGAGCCTGAAGAATATGGCGCACAGGTATTAGTCACTTTCGTTTCCTGCCGCTCGGCATAATTTACGCCGCCAGTCAAAAAAGAAAGCATTAATAGATCGATTTGCCGATTCAAGATAATGGCAATACGTGTTACGTTTTCCCATAACTTTGGATCACCTTTACCATCAATAAAGGCAAATGATGAAAGGTGCACTAAGGCATTAAATGCCAGCCCAAGTAATGCTTCAGTTTTTCCGGAGCCGGTTGTGCCAATAACTAATAAATGGGTCCCAATATCAACTTTATCCCCCCAAACTTCTAAACGAGTGGATAGTTCAATACCAAAATAAAAATTGGCAACTCCTTTTTTAAATCCATCATGAGACCCATCAAAAATGTTTGCATGTTTCGGTACTCTAAATGGAAAGTCCCACTTCTTTTTTTCATTCCGTACCCAAAAAAAATAAATGATGAACATCCATGACAGAGCAAACTCCACCATCATAGGAACCATCAAGAAAAGGAGCGTGACTGATACTATTGCGATCATTGCAATAGTCACTCCCTCCGTAGTTCCAAGGTCAGCATAAATCTTTGTTAGCACGGTACGCGTATCCGGTCGAAGTTTATCGACTCGGATTTCATTCGCCCTTGTTGTGCCTTTTAATATAAGCTTGGCCATTACCTATTAATCCACTAAGTTAATTCAAATACGTTGTCAGGCGTAGGCCATCGCATTAATCGAAACCTCAAATTCCCCCTTGCTAAGGCGGTGCATATAGTCTTGGTAAATTTTTTGAGCCAAGGCATCAGCAAAGGGATTGTCTTCATCTACTTCTGAACTGCCTAGTACCTTTCTTAATGCATCTTCGTCAGACTTAAGTGCATCAACTGACGCCTTACATGATCCTTCTGGATAATGAATTTTTAACATTTTCAAAGCATTAATTGGATTTGGTATCCGCTTATATAAAGCTGTACGTAATGCTCTATCCTCAGCTGTTGTTGTTAAAGCCCACATGGTGATTGACCCAAGCTGGGAGGTATATAGCTGAGTTTTATCTCCCCCTTTGGTTGCAACTTTTGCCATAAATGTTGCACCGCGTGGAGTAGGACCATGCACATACTCTTTTAGTGAAGACAATTCCGTCTCTGAAAGTCCATAAATTGCTTTGATGTTGGCCTGGCTACCCGCATTACCTGCATTAAGAATAATTTTAACGGTCGCTAACTCAGCAAGAGAGCCAAAATCGTCGGGCTTTTGCGATGCAAGCATGACTTCTAATAGCCACTTTCTGCCCTCCCGGCCATCTGCATCAATAATTTTCCGCAAGTTTTCCGAACCACCAGTTTTATGGTATTCGTCGTAAGAAATACGCTTTGGAATTTCTTGGTTATTTTTAAATATTTTTTCATAATAATTCCTATACTCAGGCTGAACTTGCTTCAAGTCCTCTTCTGACAAATTAATTTTTTTAATGAAGCAGGTCCTTGCCATAGCAAAATAAAGACTTGCCGCTTTTTGCGCTTCAGGCGTGCCAGTTGTGACCATATCCTGTAAATCAATTGCCATAACGCGAGCTGAACCAACATCAAATCGAGTGTAACCATTAAATACTTTGAAATTCGAAAGCGCTGTTGATGCGCGGATTTTAAACTCGTCAATTACATTCATTTGATTATCAACAGCCCCCCCAAATTCAGTTTTAATGTCCGCTTCAGTAAGCAGAGGCATTAAATCTTGAATAGTAGGCGATGCATATCGTTGAGCGATTTCAGCTTCAACAAAAAGTCCATGTTCAAGAGCTAGTTTGTCTACTATTTCAAACCAGGTTGTTTGTGAGTTATGAATAATGCCGCATGAGTCCACAGCATCTGATACGCGTTTATCAGCACCATGCCCATATTCTTTTGGCGAACTGCCCTCAACTTTATCTGAGAACTTTTGATATGCCCTATCCACTAATCGCGCAACTAAATCCCCCATGAAATGATGAGGTAATTTTCCTGGTGGAGTTACTAATTCCAGTAACCAACTTAGAACATAAGCTCGTTCATGAGGAAGTGGTTTGCGGCACCCCAGCTTTGTATCCATCTGATTTACAGCGTATTCGGGTGAATTTTGAATTCGTTCGTAAATAGCTAAGTGTCTTAAATGGGCTGGCAACGAATAGTGAATTAAATCAATAAATCCTTTTGAAGACACGCCAATATCCACTGCACAAATAAATGGCAGCTGTTTTAAACCAGGCATCAAGCACATTTCAATATTGTTTCTATTTAGCCAAACGGACTTACCAGAACCCATAATCGCCCAGATCAAAGTAATCCAAGCTGATTGATGTGATGAGAACATCTCCCATCTCATTACTTTCCCGTCTAAAGTCCGGTATGGGCAGTGCCCGCCTGAAAATACGCTTGATGGCCGTGAAAATGGCAACATTTTTAAAGCATCACTTAATGGCGCAGCTGTAGCAGGAGCATCTGAATATGGAGATAATCCTGGGATCGTAGAGACAAGACCTAAAAGCGGATCACCCGTTTCATCAGAAACTGACGCGTTCCCCCAGCCTGATAACGTAGCAATTAAACGGCTTCGTCTAATCGCTAATTCGTCCTTTTCTTTTGATGGTGCCCATGTAACCGCTGAAATTTGATACTTTACAACGCAGCCTCCCAGCTTGCTGTAATCCTCAAGCTTATTATATGCAGCTGCTAAATCTTTATTGTCTTGAGATAGTGGGCCTAATATTGACGAAAATAGTCGAGTAAATCCTCCTGTGCTCATTCCATCGCCAGTAATGTGAAAAGAAATAGCCCAGGGCATTTTTGTTGTTTTACCAGCGGAGTTAGTCGTAAATACCCGATTCATTGATGCAAATAAATCATTAAAATAACGAGGCTCTAATGGCATTGTAATGAAGTATGCTGGTGCAAATACATTGTCTCCGAGCTTTGCAGCACGGGAGTCTGTAAAATCAATATCAGATTTCTTTGACCCAATCTCACCCTCACCCTGCATGATTTGGGCATCAAGTGGAGGGGGCAAAAAAACACTAAAATCATTACTATTATTTTGCTTCCAACGGGTCAGGTATGGATCACCCGGTAAAATAGGGACCCACGTAGGTCCTATCTTCTCCCTATAAAGATTTCTCTTTTGATTTCCAATAATAGTATGAACATCTACAAGGTTGGTTAGTGCTCCACCCTGTTGAAAACGGATTAACATAGATTGCACAAATGCATTGTGCAAATCTTTTAATTGTTTAGAAGTTATTAATGGGTTTTGAGCTTCACGAAGTGGCGGCACTTTCCCATTAGCAAGGTCCTTAAGGCGCTTCTGTTCAATTTGTGCTTCAAGAGGAGCAAGTGCACCCTTTGCTGTCCAAAGTACGATATAACACTTTTCGGCAGCCGTTGAAGAAGCCATAGCCAGGCGAGAATCATCTAAAATTTCATCCATACCATTTAATTGCAGTCGACGCGCAGTTTCATACGATGGGTTTTGAATTGTCCGAATCAGATCATCAGATTTGTCATCCGTACTAAAAACCACCTGCATTGAGTGGGCGCGTTTATCGAAATAAACAGATAATCCTGTACTAATTATTTCAAGGAATTCTAAGTATTCAGCTTCATTTATTAAAGACATGAATCCTTCATACTCAATAACAGAGCCAATTGATCCATCAACACCTACTAAGTTATATTTACCTTCAGTCGTTGCTAATTCACAATAATCATTGATATGAAATCGTAAAGCTGCCATTACAGACGTAATCATGGCATCAATACCTGCAATAAATCCAAATCCTTTTGACATTCAATTTAACCTTGTTAGTTGATCAATCTTATTGGACTGCTGTTCAGAACTTAACCATGCTATCTCATCTAGCTCAGCCACTTTGCCCCTTGAATACGTTGTGTATAAAGCAAGAATTACTTGCTCTTCAGGCATTTTTAGCAACTCAATATAATGACTAATCATGATCTAACTCGATAAATAAATTAACTCAGACTCTTTGCCTTTGTATTGTAAACGGCTTCGTTTTCTTGCAATTGTCATCCCGTTTTTCTTTGTAAATTCTTGAACAGCAACTTTTGTTTTAGCATCACATTTAATGGTTATTTTCCCAGAACCATACCCGGTTATTTCTGCTCCAATTACTGCTAATTTAATAACACTTGGCATAAGATATGCCCGATCAGAAGCAGCAATAATCGCATTTGAAGGTGGTGTTTTTCCATGAGTAACGCAAGATCCGGCAGCAGCTAAAAAACACTCATGGGCAAGTCCCAAACTCAAACTAGAAAATGTGAAATGGCCAGCATGCGCCAAAACTTCTGCACATGGGTGCAACCGAGGCTGAACTGGAATCCACGTTTCATTCACAGTAATGCGATATCTAGCAAGAGCCATTAATATTTCTAAGCTTGATAGCATAGTTTGCCGAGTAAAATTCCCAGCACCAAATGAATAAATATTTTTAATGAAACTAGAAGCCGCTATCGATGTTAACGAGCAACTCGAAATGCTTATAGTTGAAATCGCCATTTCAAGACTAGGCTCTGAAATTCTTATCCAGTTCTCTGTATTACAAGCAATTGATAAAACTGTTCTCGCATGAGCAGCCCTATTAGGCCTTACCTCGTAAACAAAGGCATCTGACCCTGCATCCATAATTATGGATTTATTGAACGACTTCGAGCCTATTTCTGAAAAATCAAACGCTAATTGTGGCATTACATAATTAGAAATGTCATTTGAAATTTGTGATGTTAAAAACTCAATGCGAGGCAATGCTATTTTTATAGCTTCTAAAGCACGAGAAACTACTAGCGCAGTTTTTTTGGACGCATCTTGCCCATACGCACTAAGCTCATCAAGTAGCACTGACAGTTCCGTTGGCATCCAATCATTAGGTTTGATATGTTGGTAACTACCTAATTTTTCTGACCAAAGTTCCGCTTCAGTTAAATTCGTCCAAATATAATCAGCATTAACAATTGGAATATCATAAATAGATATATTTGATACAAAGTCATCATTTGATAAATATATGGATGCGGTCCTTTTTGAATCATTTGCAATTAATGCTATCCCAATCAACATTATTGACTCGCGACTTCTGAAACAAAATCATGGATTAATTTTGAATTATCTAAGAATAGTTTCATGCAATCATCAAAACTAGATGGCTCACTTTTCTGAGATGACACAACATCCACTAATGTTGACGAGCCGACACCGGGTGCTGAATTTTTTATTAAAAGACCTTGTGGTTTAATTAAAAGGCGAACACCACCAAGTTGATCTTGAGTTATCTCACTCGATTCTAATAAAGCATCTACAAGCCAGGTTGGTTCTTTAATGATGTTTTTTACATCAGCTTCAAGTAATCCGTATTTTGAAAAGTTAACTTCACTTTCCAGTTTTGCCTTTACATGTACATTCGAATAAAACATGTTTGCAAAAACTAAGGATCTCTGCTGCAGATTGGCCGGAACACCTCCAGCGATAGCTTTAATTTTATCAGCAAGCATCCGCTCAGCAGCATTGCTATTGCTTGACGGAGCAAGAACATTGATTGCCTTAGAATGCAAATATGCAGACGTAATCATTATTACATTCAGGTCAGCCTGACTAATTTCTGGCAAATATATTGGTATTAACTGCTTCCTGCAGTTATCCAATTTTATGTTCATAGTCATTGCACATACAGGGCATTGATAATTTCCAACCTCTAATGATCCTTGGTGAATTGGTGAGGCAATTTCAGATTCCGCACTCCACAAACAGATCGAACAACTTTTTCCGTTTTCTTTTCTGTATTTTATTGATTCACCAAGGATCATTATTTTTGCTCTTTACGATATTAACTAAGAAGTGAATTTCTCATTAGGAAGGCTAAAGTTGGAATCATAGTTAGTAATACACCTATTATTGCTGTAGAAGATGCTTTACCTGGTCCAAGTCCAGATTGACCATTTGTTGAAGTGTGTTGATGACTCGACCATAGTGCGTATGCAATTAAAACAAAGCCCATCGCAGCAAATACAATTAATGCAACATTAAGGCCATCAGCTAATAAATCCCCTACATTAACAAGTGTGGTATCTACTGATGCATTGGTTGATCGTCCTGCTGCAGTTGCCGTTTGTTCGTAACTAAGAAGACCCATTTTTAACCTTCAAATCACCCGCCATTGGACGGGCAATTTTCATATTTAGCCAATTACGTTGTTACGGACCAGGAAAGCAATAGTAGTAATGCAAGTCATTAATACGCCAACGATAATTCCCATAGGCGCATGTTTTGGGGACTCTCTTTCGTCTTTACTTGCCTTCCATATGCCAAATACACTGATACCAACTAAAATCAAACCAACAAATGTACAACCCATAAGGAACAAATTAAGCATATCGGCCATCATTGCACCAAGATTTGCTGTTGTATTTGTCAGTTTCTTGGATGGATCTGCTGCTTGTTGTTGGTAATCCAAAAGAGTAGCGCCCGTAGCGCCCTTAGCATTGTATTGGTCTGCTCCTGCATATGCCGCTGAATAAGCATGGAACATTAAAAACATGGCCAATGATTTAATACGCGCTTGTTTAGATAAACAATTAATACCGTTCAATACCATCTTTCAAACTCCTCAATTTAGACAGATGACTATTGGAATTTATGATTCCAGAAAATATTTATTTTGTGGGTATCTGGACAAATAGGGAAGTAAAAAAACAGGCAATCATCGACAAATCACAGCATTGTCCCCTGTGTAAGATTTTTTTTTTGCATTTTGCATATAAGAGACGCATCACATGGCTGATGCCGGTCACACAACCATAGTTGCAACAAAATTCCATTTGGTCCACTTCATGAGCATATCAATTAAATTTGGTAGAAAAAATAATGCACAGCCACCCAACGCTTGAATTGCGCCAGGGGTCCATTTCTGCTCTATTCCTTTGTGATAAGCATCAATTTTTAACCATCCAGCAATAAAAAATAACGTCCCCGCAATTGATCCTAAATTCATAATTGCTTCATAAACAAATTTCTGACTCGAATTCATTGTATGTGTTTGGATCAAAAATGCTGAATCTGTTAAAACGTCCCCACCAAAAATTGCCCGGCCAATTGCAACCTGGAAAAATATAGGCGCAGTTAAAATAACCCCAATTAATAACCCTGATGTTATTGAAGAAATTTGGGGAGGAGACCTACCTGACCACGCACTGTTATTGTTATTTGTTAATTTAAATGATGAATAAAGAGCATTTCCAATCATGTAAATTCCAATTGCTGCACTGCAAATATATAAAAATTTCAAAATTCCAGGAAACGAAATAGAAATGTTCCTCAAGATTTGAAGCGCATCTGCTGGATTAGCTCCCGCTGGCCCTGCATAAGCGGATTGAGCCATCATTAATAAAAATGTCTGGACAAAATATAGTTTAAATTTTTTCATTCTGTTTTAACTCTTAGTCTGCATTTTTTGTATAGAGCGTAATGCCAGTATCAAAAACCACTGTTCTGTGAATAGGGTCAACTGTTTCCGCCATTCCTAAAGCCTCTACTCTTTCACCTGATGCAATTGAACGTTCTTCAATACCATTTGAAATCCAAACTCGATTTCCAATTGCAGTAGAAACGTACCAACTCGATTTTTTAACAGGGGTGCGCTCTGCTGGTGCTGGCTTAGCTTTTACTGTATTTTTTTTTACGGGTTGATTTTGTTGTTGTGAAAGCGCGTTTAGCTGACTTTGTTGATTTAATGCCACTCGATGCTCCCGATCTGCTTTTATACTTGCTTCTTGCTTAGCTACCAATAAACTCAGTTGTTCATCTAAACGAGCAAGTCGAGCCCCCTGATCTACCTGAGCTGCAGATAGCTCATCAAGTTTTGTCAGTAGTAAGTCAATTTTTGCCTCTGAAATAGATACGGATTGAGGCTTTGCTAACTCCTGGTTTTGAACAAAGGGGTCATGACGGACTTGATTTATTTGACCATTAGTATTTAAGCCCTGTTGAGGCTGCTGCTGCTGTTGCTGCTGCTGTTGCTGCTGCTGTTGCTGCTGCTGTTGCTGCTGCTGTTGCTGTTGCTGCTGCTGTTGCTGTTGCTGTTGTTGCTGTTGTTGCTGTTGTTGTTGCTGCTGCTGCTGTGGTTGCTGCTGCTTTGGTTGTTGTGGCAATGACTGAGTTACTTCAGACACAGGAGCAAGAGGCTCTAACCCTTTTTGAGCTTTATGCTGCCATCTATAGATCAGGACCCCAACTACAGAGATGAATATAAAAAGAAAAGCGAGTGCTCCAATTAGTATTGGAGTTGTTTTGTTCTTCTTAACTTTCGGTTCATTAAATTCAGGTAGTTCAACTTGGTTTTCACTCATGTCACTTCACCTCTGGTTCATAGACATTATTTAAAAAGTAGATGCCTACGTCTTTATTTTGATGAGCTATAAAAGTATCAGGAAGAGATATATTTCTTTTTGCTATTTCTTGGCCAACCGCAACCCCTACTTCGCCAAGAGCTATTCCTGCAACTTGTTTGCCATTTAATGGATCGGTTTTAGTTATTACTGTATTTGTTCCACCGCCACCAACAATTACATCACCTGCTTGTGCTGACAGAGTTGCTGCTTTACCTACACCCGTAAAAATCGAAGCAACTAAAAGCCCACCAAACCGTTGGAAATAGTGTCGCTCTTTAGCGTCCGCAAGGCCCCGAGCCATTGATGCAGAGTCAAGAACAACTGCATCAATGGCATAGATTTGCCCTTTATATTGCATTCGATTTAAGCGGCCTGAAATATCATCAGCACCTTTAGAGAGTGATCCAAAAGCCTTTGCTCCTGAGAATTGGCCACCTCTTATCGCAACTGCAATTTCTGATGAGCCATCATCAGTGTTAATGCCCAAATCCAAAGTTCCATACATTCCCTGTCCCGCAAGAATCAACGGTTTAGCTTTATTTGCCTTTTGTCCTTGGGGAGTGTTTTTTACAGCGGATACTCCGTTACTTGCTGTCGCCACAGGTCGCTTATATTCCGGGTAACTATACTTTGTGTAGCCCTTATTTTCTTTACCACTCGCTGCAAGATAAATTTTTTCCACTTGTTTATTTATTTCAGTACGAACTTCTGTGGCCTGCTTAGAGATACCCGCTTGATATGCTTGGTATTCTGCGGCTGTCATTCGTTGAACTGATCCATCTGAATCAACAACGTCAAACATTTGGACAGGAAGAGGAGGTAGCTGCCCTTGCCCTTGCCCTTGCCCTTGCCCTTGCCCTTGCGCTACTTGATTAGCTTGTAGCTGCTGCTGTACACGCTGCTGATAATTTGCAAGTGCTTCTTTTTGTTGATCTGCAGGCGAAAGGGGCTTACCAGCTTGCTGCGTACCCGAGGCTGTTTGAAAAGGATTTGGCTTCCCATTTACAGTTACTGATTTACTATCAAAAATATTGGTAACTTGATTTTGATTTGAAATATTAAAATCTTCAGGCTGGCTTGCCATTTTAACCGGGTCACCAATGAAGGCCTTTCCTTCACTTTTCGCCAATTCCGCAGCTCGTTTCTGAGCTTCAACCTGTGCAGTTGCTTCTTCCGTATTGCTTACAAATTGATCCTTTTCTACTTTTGCGTTCTCACCAGCAACGTCATTACTTCTTTGAGCAGTATCTTTTGCAGTTTTATTTCCTGGAAATGACTGGTATGCAATGAACATAATTGCTATAAAAAATGCAAATAGGATGCTTATATACAGTCTTGCTTTAGTACCTTTACCGAAGGTTTTCGCAATGTTTAATCTTGCAATACTGTTAGCAGACGTTTCTTTTTCAGCCATTTATTTAGACTCCGGCATATCAAGTAGTGTATCAAATTGAGGTTTACCGCCTACTGACCAATAAATACGGCGTACATTAGGTATCTTATAAACTCGCATTCCGGTTGATGCTCCACCAATTGCCAGATGTGCAGGTGTTATCAAATCATTTGTGGTCCTCAAATAAATAGCATCATTGAAAGCCCATGCTGTTTTTTTAGAGTCATTGCCTATAAATAGTGGCCTAGCGCCTTTAGGTGCGGGACCATACAAAAAAGCATCTAAATATTGGTCATGAGAAGAATTACCCGCTAGTGCAGTTGGCCTTATTTTTGACGCCGGATTTTTACCTTCAACTCTGGAATCAACTCGCTGGTCTACGGTTTGTCCATGACCTGTGTTTACAACGAACGTAATTGGAGAATTTTCCCGCCCCTGGAGGGTAAATGTGATGTTTGCATATGCATATGCCTGTTTCGGTTGAAGCCTGAAAATGTTGCTTGATTTTGTTGAATTAGCTTCCTTATCTGGCGATTTGAAAACATCTTCATCAAACGCGACATCCGAGATAGGCCAAGGCGAACCCTCAACATCCAGAAATACGAATGTTGTCAGCATTCCCAGTGCCGTATTAATCATGATGGGTTCATCTAACAAATCAACACTAATGTCCAATCTGCGATTGACGGGGCGAGGAACATATGATGTTGTATATGGATAGCTTTGGACTCTCTGAGCTTCTTGAATGGACCCTTTGATTTCAGTTATTTGCCCTGGATTCAAAGTTGACTGAGTTGTGTATTCTGAAATTGCAGCCCCTACCTGTCTCGCTAACGCGCCCGGAGGTACTACATCTGCCGGTAACTTTGATCTGGGAACGATAATTGGCGGGGGCCCTATTGGTTCCTGTTGTTGCTGTTGCCCTAGTTGAGACTGGTTTTGCACAGTAACCTTTCGATCTTTCTGCAACCCTTGATTGTTGTAAACGGGCGCTGGAACATCAGCAAATGCCTCGTTACTGATCGCTGTAGAGACCATCACAGCAAAGTAAATTATTGACAATCTCATTTCTGGTCCACCCTCGCTCCGATAGAAATGCTGTCCACAGCCAGCCCACGGAAATTCGATGGATTGGGTGTTATTTGTTTAATTCGCATAGTAGTGGCGTAAGCGATTCGTGGTTGAGCCTTTTGGCCTGCTTTCACGTACAGATCAATTGGTATAGAAACTTCCCATTCGTATGAACCAGAAGCACCAACACCAGCTGCAAGTAATTGAACGCGCCCTGCTGGTTGCATTTGAGCAATGCCACCAACTGCTAAAATTTCTTTGACGAATGTTGAATTTTCGAAAACTTTTAAATATTGATTTCTGAATTCATCAGTCAAATATTTGGCTGATGCATTATTAATCTGCGTCTGCCAATTCATTGAGTCAAAAGAACTCAGTTCAGTAATGGCTTCTACTGCAAATGCTTGGACAGTTGGTGTCCCGATGAATGGCCGGTCAAGAAGCGGAATTTGACAAATGGCATTTGCACCCTGAGCAGACATAGCAATAGGAACTTTTTTCGGCATCCCAGAAAATCCGTGAATCATTAAAATGTTCCCAATTAATGACACGCCTAAACCGATCGTTAGATACATCACTGATTTGTAACGAATCGCCCGCTCGTTATGTTCAGCTTGTTCAACTTTTTCAACTAATTCAATATTTCCTACTGACTGTCCAGCCTTGAATTCGCGCTCACTCAAGTGCGCAGATGCCCCTCCCTTAACTATTGGTAAGGTAGCTGTAGCTGTCTCTAAAGCAATCGATTCCCCAGCCTTGTCATTATTCATTAATTTCTACCTTATCCAGACTACTTATTTTCTTTAATGGCGCAGGAAAATGGAGTTCCATCTGCAGCGTATAATTCTTCTATATCTGGGATCACTGTGGTCGCAATAACTACTGTATTTATCAGCATGCTTATTACCAACAAAAGACCTAATATTGTTGCTACTTTATTCGTGACAAATCGAAATGTAATTTGGTAGCGTTTTGAAATTCTTCTTGATTCATGGGATGGTGCCCCCCATGAAGTATCTAACGTACTTAACACGTCATCTTCCACACGGCCTCCGTTTACGCATCTCAGCGGAAAATCGTTCAAATTTTAAACCTTTTTACCAAAAATTCGCTGCAGCAAGGATGCAAACCGCATTAAATCTGTCCTTAAAATTTCCTTTTGCACTTTTTGGATACCGTTAAAATATATTAAGCTAAAAATCTTGATTTTTATTTTAATAAGAATAACAATGAAGCATACATTTTCATCGTGAAAACAGTTGAGCGGCAAAGCAGCGAAGAGTTTTCACCGTGAAATTTCTGAGAATGAGATTTCACGGTGAAAACATAGCCATTTTTTTTACTAATGTGCGTGTGACAGTGCTCAGCTAGTTTTCACGGTGAAAACACTAGCAACAAGTTCCAATACATTTTCACGGTGAAATTCTAATTCTCATGGAGGGAGTAGGGAAATGAAGCCTAAATGCCTGGCAGTAACGTCTCACAAAGGCGGGAGCCATAAAACAACTATTTGCGTCAATGCTGCTGCTGGACTCGGCATGCGTGGCCTTCGTGTGTTGATCATTGATACAGACGGTCAAAAAAACTCATCGATACATGCAGCACTTCCTGACGATGAAAATCCTGACGTGACGCTATCAACGCTGCTGTCAAACAATAAAGACGATGCAAAACTTAAAGACTTAACCCGACTCGCAATTAAAGAAACTCACTGGGAAAACGTTTCAATTATTTGCAGTGACGACTCCATTGGGAATGTGGCTGACAAACTGCAACTAACCTCACACATGGCATTTAGTGAGCTCGGGAAGTCACTCAATCATGTTGCTAGTCGCATTGATGACCCTGTGAACGGCTTTGATGCGATTATCATTGATTGCGCTCCGGATCGACGCATCCTTACAACCGGAGCGATTGCCTATGCAACACACACATTAATTCCCATACTTTCTGGGTCGCTATATGGTTACGATGGCTTTTTAGATATGCTCAACCACATCACGTCGCTTCGTAAAGAAACCAACCCTCAGCTTGTAAATTTAGGAATATTAATTTCAGGCTGGGATGGGAATTTGCTTGCTCACAAGAAACTTCTAGGACTAGTCACTGACCGATATCAAGACATTAACAATGTTGACTTAGTTAAATTGTTTAATGGCAGAATTCCACGCTCCACAAAAATGGAGCAAGCCAGCATGCTTAGTAGATCCATTTTTGAAGTGGCCGAACCCTCTTCTTCAATTTACATGGCTTATGATAATTTCGTAGATCAGCTATGCGTTGACATGGGGCTTGCCGTTCACGATAAACTTACCCATGAAGGTGTTTAGTTATGAGTGAAGAAGGAAAAAAAGCGGTTAAAACTGCACCGTCCAAGCGCATTAACTTCAATAACGCCTTTAACGAGGAGGCCGCCCAGATTGTACGGGAGCGTACTGTAAAGACACTTGTGAACGCAGAAACAAGTGGTATGGTCACCTCAAACATGAAGAACTCATCACTCCTCATTGTAAATTGCTCGGATTTGCATCCTGGTCGCTATCAACCACGTAACCATGCCAACACGCTTCGTTCTATTAAAAAATTAGCAGACCAAATCCAGGCTGATAACAATCAACTTTTACAACCGCCAAAAGTTAAACCTCGCCCTGAAGGGGGGTATGAAATTATAGCGGGCGAGAGAAGGTGGCGGGCTTGGTCATCTCTTGGAAATCTTGAGATTCCTGTCATTGTAACCAACATGCCTGATGAAGCTGTTGCCATTGCGTCTTTGGTTGAAAACATCCAAAGAGAAGATCTAACGACAGGTGAAATAGCAATGGCTATCGCTAATATTTCGCATGAAATGAAATTAACTGATCGAGAATTAAGCTCGAGAATTGGTTTTTCTGGGCCAAGCATTTCTAAATACAAGACCTTAAGTAGTTTGATGCAGCAGTCAAAAGTAATTGAAGAGTCAATCATTTGCGGTTCTTCATATCTATCACTTAATGACTGCTCTACTGCACTGATGCTTCTTCAAACCATCAGTGAGAATGCACTATTAGCAGTTGAATCCACATTATCAAAAGCAACGAACTCACTATCAAATACACTTTGTGATGAGGATGCCCCCACTTTTGAATCTTTGAATTTATTATCACTACTTAAACAAGATTGGACTGAAACCATTACTTCAGCTCAAAACACTAACCTCAATGACAGCAACAGCACCGCATCTCAAGAACCACAGTTTCCACCTCGGGTGCGAATGGGAAGAGGTAGAGAAAAAATTCTTTCTCACGGCTCAACTTGGTCAATTTTGGAAAGAAACGCTGGCCATGCCGTTAAGTTGTCGCGCCACCTGACCGAGGAGAAGCTATCTAGGTTAGAAGACTTTATTAAAAATTTATGCGACGAACCCTAGAAGGTGCCCGCCGTCAAAACAAAAACCGCCTTGAAATGGCGGTTTTTTTTCGCATATTTTCACCGTGAAATTTTTAGATCTAATTATTCTCTTCATCATGTTCTGTGTTTTCACCGTGAAAACTATTTCATAGAAATCATTCAAAAGATAATTACTGGCTTATCATCAAAATCCAAGAGGTTATCAATACTAAGACCGGTTGATTTCCAGTTGCCTATCGTATGGCTTTAGTACGGTTACCATCAAGACTCCTTAGATTACCCGCCGCCCGCACGGTTTCACAACACTCCCGTATGGAGGCCAAATGAAGTCCAGACGGTATCCTTTATTTTTATGGTTTCCATACGGACTTTGATTAGAATCCATTTGGTTTTTTACAAGACTCCACAGGGATATTGATAGGTTCTCGATCAGCTTCCCACAGGAACTTGTTTGGTTTGTATACGGCATCAACCCAGCTCCCATAAGAAGTCCATAGATAATACAAAACAACAATAAATAGCTCTTTAGTATTTTATCCAGTGAATGTGTGTGGAGCTTGGGAATTTACAAAGGCAATAGGGCTAAGCAGACACCTGGATCTCAAAATGACAAAAAAAGTTCTTTTCGTAATGAACCAGTCATTTTTGCCGGGGCCCCGCCTTTAATTAGCGGCATAATCTCAGTACACAACTGCTCGAATTATAGGCAAACCTACTTTCGCTAATATTAATGCGGGTTCGCAGCGCTAAACGGCTGATTTATAGATGTTTTGTCCACTAAATCTGTGAATATGTGGATAACTATTCAAATTGAATGGAGCACGCCAATGGCTTTACCTGCAAACGCAAAAATAGTTATTGATCTTAATGAACATGACTGGGAAATCGTCATTGATTTCAAGAGCGCGATTTTAGATGCTAGAGAGCTATCTCAAGAATATGGGTGCAAGGTTCAGCTAGTACGTGGTCAGGTAATTACTGAACTCATGCCTTTGGACGCTGATAGCTTAATCAACATAAACGCTTCAGATGAACTATTTGAAGCCAATGAGATGTTGATGAATGCAAAAAAGCTAATTCCTCCTGATCAAGTTTTTGTATCAATGAGGTCAGGAGCAAACTTTTACCCCTTCACAGGGCAATCAAGTAAACCGATAGAGCTCGACGATATTTTTGTTGGTCTATCGAGAACTGCAAGATTCAATGGGCAAACCACAAAATTTTACAGCGTCGGCCAGCATTGTGTTGAGGTTTGCAAGCGAGTTTATGAGCTAACTAATGGCGATTTAGAGGCAAGTTTGTACGCACTAACTCATGATTTTAGCGAGGCATTTACGGGTGATTTGATATCGCCCATAAAAGCAATGTTTCCGGGATTTAAAGCTTTAGAGGCGTCAGTTGATAAATTTCTTAAAAGTCACCTTGGCTTAGCACATGTCGATCATAAAATAATTAAACAAGCAGACCTTGAGCTCCTCGCTACAGAAAAAAGAGACCAGATGCCAAACTGTACAGATAGCTGGGAGTTGCTATCTGGCATTCAACCACTGGACTATGAATTAATACCTCTGCCGCATGAAGATGCTTATCTGCTGTTTAAAACTGTTTATACCGAGTTAATTCAAAGAGTTAAAAACGAAAGAACAAAACAGGTGGAGTCGCTTAATTACTATGCTGACGTAATAGAGAAGGGTGTAGAAGCAGATGAAGAAATAATGAAATTAACAATTAATGCCATTAATCGTTTAAATATTTCATCTCCAACTACGGAGGTGATTTCAGCGCTGCAGAACCTCCAGGAAGTATTAACGTCTCAGTTAGGGTTGAGTGGGATAGCCGAGTCAACAGCGAATTCTATCTTCATGGGCAGGACCGACATTAATACAGTAGCTAGTCACGATTTAATTTCATTAAGACTTTCAAAAATTATGGAGGTTTGCGGAGAAACAAGCAGACATATTTTTTTAAAAACACAGCAAGAACTTGAATATATTTCAACAGCACCAGCTGTTTCACATAAATTAACGAATGAATCATTAACAACACTGGAAATCTAAATGAGTCAAAATCACCCCCTAAAAAATCTACGAATCGATGCTGTTTTAAAAAGTGCTTATGGGCTTCAGCTATCGAACATCCTTCCTTTTCACAGCTTCGATGGCGATAATAATGATGTTTCCGCTGAAAGCATAAAACGTGCTGTTGAAGAATATGCAGATAATGCATGCGTTTCAAAATTAGATGGTAAGCGACTCACTATTGATGATGTAAATAAAGCAATATCAATAATTGAGCCGACTAAAATCACTATTATGAATGGGTATGCCGCAATTAATCAGTATGACCCTGTTAAGGGCAATTGGAGTTCTATATCAGGCAATGCGATTTCCAATTTATCCTCCCAAACAATTCATTTAACTGGTGAAAAATCGACGGCTAGTCGAGGGTTTGAGGGTGATAAAGGTATAGCACTAGCTAAAGTAGGGGATCGCCTCTATTATTTGAGTGACGCGCCTCGCTGCTCGCCAGAGGACTGCGGCGTCAGGTATACCAAAAGTCAAACATTAGGTAAAGACATTAAGATTGGGCAACGATTGTCTGTTGATCATGCTGGAGCGATGCTTCAGCAAGATAACACTCCAAAACCTGCTCTAAAAAGCCCCTCAGTTGGGCTCGAATATAATTAATTTTTAAGCATAAAAAAGGGTTACCAATTTAAGATTGGTAACCCTTTTCAAAGATGTATATTACACAACCCTTTCCATTTTTATCCCCGGATAGAGGACAATACTCAAACCATCTGAAGTAGAAAATGGGTTAAATTGTATCGGTTTTCCAATCGAATCAAACCTCTCAGGGCGAATAACACCAGTATACCGAAACATCACTTCGCAATGCTTCAGCCACTCTGGAATTGGAATGTCATAGTAATGTCCAACAATGGGGCCAAAAGAGACATTATAAGATTGCGCTGGTGGTGAATTAGTCATCATATTTTTTGATAAATTATTTCTTCTTGTTGCAAGCTGGACAATGACTATACGCAATCAAAGATCAAAGATCAAAGATCAAAGATCAAAGATCAAAGATCAAAGATCAAAGATCAAAGATCAATGATCAATGATCAATGATCAATGATCATTGATCATTGATCATTGATCATTGATCAACTAAGAATATATTATAATAAACTGATCCGCCATGAAAGATCCATTAAATATTTACGAAATACTCTCTAACGGTTCATTAAATTCTCAATCCACCTTGGTTGATTACAAATTTCAAATGTCGGCCTTACAGGCCGAAGCAAAAAGGCTTGGGTTCAACTTCGTCAAAACTGACGAACAGCGTTCAAACGAGGCAATTCCTCCAGAGCTTGAATATAGCTTAGCTCGTGCCATCAAATACAGCCAAAAGTTTAAAAATCATTATCGTAAAGAGTGGATGCTAATTGAGTATGATGAAAAACGACTTACAGACTCGCATTTGATACTTAATTACATCTTAAATGTTCTTAGTATTCACGGCATCCAATTAATGCAAGACCCACGAACTAGTGCACTAATGGATAATGAAAGGATGCTCCATGAAAATAGATATCTTATTAATTTTCAGTATTGAAATATATTTTCAAATAGCAATTAATGGTGAAACATGATTCGATACAGTATCAGCTTGCGGTATATATTAATATTTGCACTTTCATCCACGCCGGTCTTTGCCGTAAAACAAAACAATGAACTAATTATTAGCTGGCGTGATCTTATGCCGAGTTCGCCAGAGCTAGAGACTAAAATAAAAGCACTTAATGATCCTGATAAATTGCGTTTACGAGATGCGTATCGGCAAGCCGGGCTTAAAAAATCCTTACTAAACAATCGCCAAAAATCTTCTAATTTAGCAGCTCCTGACTTGTATTTACTAAGGGCTGATTATTCTGACATGGCCGCGTTAGCGAGCGAAATATTGAATTTTGAAGAAAAGAAAGGGAATACTTATATAAGAAAACTGGACGGGGTCAGAATTAAAATGACAGGATATTTACTCCCTATTGGTTTTAAAAACAGAAAGGTCACAGAGTTTTTACTGGTCCCAACAATTGGTTCGTGCGTCCATGTTCCACCGCCGCCACCGAATCAATTAATTTTCGTTGAATATCGCAAAGGCATTGCTCAAGGAGACAGTTTTATCCCTGTTTCTATCACAGGGAATTTGATCGTGGGTAGTAAAACTGCACAAGTGCAATTAGATGATGGGAAGGGGGATGTTCAATCAGGTTATACGATGCAAGCGGAAAGTGTCATCGTTCTAAATAAATAGCTTAAATTTCATATTTTTGTTTGTTGCCAACTATGTGTTACATAGTTGGCAACAAAATCATAAAGCGGGAGCCATCTCCAAGTTGGTCTTAGGTTCCAAATTTAGAGATTTACTTATATTATTTGCTTCAATTTCGCCCACCAATAGCCGGTCATCATTCACCTGATCTCGAACATAATACTTCACTTTATCAGTCTCGCCAGTTTGATAATTATGAACAAATGCAGGCGACCCATTATTTGACAATTTTGAGATTAACTCCTGGGAAAGGGGCTCTATTCTTGACGGACGCAGGTGGTAGGTAGGAGTGCCTTTGCAACTACCGGTCAAAATAACCGGGGCCTTAATTTGGCTGACAGCCCAAATAGCGAACTCTGACGGTTGGCCCTGTGCTGCTCGGTGAAGTAGCTTCCTAGCTACTGATGCTGGTGTTATGTAACCATTCTCAATTAATGAAGCAGCATGTTGTCGAAGGATCTTTTCTCCATCCATTAGAGCAACGTTTAAATTTGTTACCACCGCATCCGATTGAAATTTTGTAACGGGATGAAGGTCAATAATTAGAGACTCAAGCTTATCTTCATTACGCGGCGAGACATAAAGCTGGCCTCCAATGTTGGCCAGCACCACCATTTTGTATGCGCCTGTGTGTGCTCTGTTGACCAACGGCAATACGATTAGAGGCATGCATACTCCCGATCTTTCTATGCCCTGAATTGCATCCTGAATTTTCCCTACACAAGCAACCAGCTGAGGATGAATAGGGCGCTCATTTCCAGCCAAAGGCAAAACTTCTAATACTGTTTGGTTGCCGAGGACTGAGGACGCTTCTTTCATAAGCCGCTGTGTCAATTGCGGAGCCTGTACCTGCTGAGCAGACAAGTTTTCAACTGCTTTAGCTGGTGAGCATGAATCGCCTCGACGCGCCTGAGTGGGCTTTGGCTGCGCAGAAATGGCCGCCACTGGCTTTGGGGCTGGTGTCGGCGGCAAACCCACGACAGATTTGTTTGATAGCCCTGTGAGTGCCGGGGCAGGCCCAATTGGCAAGCCAAGCGACTGCTGAAGAAACTCCGCAAGCGCTCTTTGTCGCAGAGGTGCATTTTTGATCAGTGCAATGAGCTCTGAGGCATAAATGGCAGATTTAATTTTCCCTTCTACAGTTTTAATTCCCTCTGGCTCTGCTTCAGCGATACAGATCTTAGCAATAGTAGTTGAGAGGCTGGCTCTCTTTTCAACGCATTGGTTCCAAGCTTCGATGCCTAAGCTTTTAACCATTTCATCAGGATCTTTATATGAATCAATTAAATTAATAAAAGAGGCAATATGATCGTCAGTTGAGATGGATAAAAATGTTTCAATAGAGCGTTTCATTGCAGCCTTGCCTGCTTTGTCATTGTCAAAGCAAAAGGCAATTTCTCGACCATGCCTTAATAATTTTCTTACGTGAGTCTCAGTAAGAGCACAACCAAGTGGAGCTACTGCACGTTCCTCACCGGCCTGCGCCAATCCAGCTGTATCCATTGCCCCTTCAACAACGACACTCATTCCCGATTTTCTGATCGA
Source organism: Iodobacter sp. CM08 (assembly GCF_033446605.1). NCBI lineage: Bacteria > Pseudomonadati > Pseudomonadota > Betaproteobacteria > Neisseriales > Chitinibacteraceae > Iodobacter > Iodobacter sp. CM08. The sequence continues at coordinate 31,123 of NZ_JAWQUO010000042.1, forward strand.
CTCAATGGCACGATGCAAGTTAAAAAGTACACTCCCTTTGGAAAACACAGGTGTGTCAGGCGAGTTAATATATTTTGGCAAGCCGCCTTTTTCCAAAGTCCTCGCAGTAAAACCGATCACGGCACCCTTATCAGAATGAATAGGGATCATCAGCCGTTTACGAAAAAAATCATAGCTTTGGCCTGAGCCAACTCCTTCTTTCGGACGGCAAAGTAAGCCTGCACTTTCAAGAACAGAAGCGCTATGCCTGTTTATAAGCACTTTACTTACAAACCCACCCATGGTGTAGCCCATACCAAAATCTTGAATCGTTTTCTGTGTTAACCCTCGTTCCGAATGTAAATATGTGGAAACGGCTTCATTCTTAATCACATCCCTGGAATAACCATTTGCTGCATCATTAAGCGCCTTAAGTAGTTTTACCCTTTCCTCGTGAACCTCTTTTTCATTTGAATCACTTTCTTCATATTCAACAGTCATTCCCAAAAAGTTAGCAGTAATCTTAACTGCTTCGTAGAATTCATTTTCCAGGTTTAAATGCTTAATAACAAAATCCAACCCAGAATTCGAAAACGCTTTACATGAAAAACAAGTAGCAAGCCCTTTGGAAGGGGAGAGAGAGAATGACGGAGATGTATCTTTGTGAAATGGGCACAGCCACGTGTATTGGCTCCCTGATTTTTTTCCTGCGCCAAGGTAATGAGAAATTATCTTTTCATGACTATTAATAGATTTTTCACGTAAATCATCAATAAATGTTGCTTTGATCTTGGCCACTATCTAAACACTCCTGATTAATTTTTTTCGTAATGGGGGCTGTTTTATGAGTTGACTCGAAGAGTGCTGTTTCGCGGCACAAAGATGCCATAGCGGCTCGAATTTCAGCCATACAATTCGAATCCCTCATTTCTTCCTGCGGTTTTGGAATGCGCCCCAAAGAAGCTGCTGAAGAAGGGGCCTTGCGGGCTAAAGTTTGCGCCCGAGTCATAAGGCTCTTTTGATTATCCAAAGCCTTTGTAGGTGCGATGGTTGGTTGTATGCCAGCCATACGGTCTACAGGCCGCCCCAAAGGGAGGTTCTCCATGTTGGGCGTATAGATGTCGTTTATAGACAAAAATGATGGAGTAAATGAAACATCACAGAACTTGGTCAGCACGGGCACGCCCCCAGTAGCTGTTCCTTCGCCCATAATCTGTGTTGCGAAGTGTGTGCTGGCAAAGAGAGGCTCACCTCGTACACCGGGTTGTAAAGTCTCTGTATAGCGTGCGTATGGGTTTTTAAAGATAGGAGCCGCCAGGTTTGATCGAAGAGCCGCTTGAACTGCCATATGATGAATAGCCATGGCCTCAGCGCATTCCTTTCGCATACTTTCCCTTAGCACTTTTGAAGCATCGAGCCGTTGGTAAGGAATTATTTCAACCGTGAATTCTTGATTTCGGATTCCAGAAAATATCCGTTCGGCATCCTGACGGGTTCCTCCTGAAAGCAAGGTACTGAGAAGTAACGCATTCATCTCATTTCGAGTGCCAATGGCCGATAAAACGATTCGAAATAAATCATCGCGCAAAACAGCCTTTTCCCTGTCAGCTGATGACCGCATATAGCTATGATCACGCTCACCTTTCCATATTTCAGAAAGCGTTGTAATCGGATCTGCGGACAAAAACCTTGTTTTTGCGTCTCCTGCGTCATCGGTATACTGAAAGGCCGTTTTGCTACAACGAACATCATAGGACCGAAGGGGTTTACCTACATTTGGTGATATTGGGTTCGTATCAATCAGCCGAATAATAACGCCTGGATTAATTCTCTCCCCTTGATGTCCGACGTTACGAAGTAGCTCAGTAAAAGTTAACCTGATTTCATCTCTACTCATGCCTGGCTGTAACAATCGAGCGCGAGCGCAATCAAGAACATCTGCATAGACGCTAATAGTTAGACCTTTATGGCCAAATCCATCGCTCGTGTGCGCCGAAATATGAACAGGATCAGTACGCACACAAGTCTTATGATCTTTACCCAATATGGTAGGCCAATATGCCGCGAGTAATTTGCGGTCGCCATCCATTCCTAATTCAACGGTTGATTCAAAAAGAATACTTCCCCCAATACCAACAGACAGCGGGTTGCCGGGCATGGATAATGAATTTAACTGTGGGCGTTGATTTTGTTTCCCACCAATAAATTGCTGTTGCACTGAGCTCCTTACGTGTTCGATACCTTTCTGCTGCCACTTCGGTTGTTTTAGGAGATATTCAACTCCTTCTCCAACTGTCATTAAGCGCACGCTGACCAACTGTTGATTGGCCCCAATGCCATCGACCCACAGCTGCCCTGATGGCTTTTGGGTATATGCAGTGACCATTACCAATTCATGCCCACGTAAACGCCCCCCGTTCCCTTTAGTGGTCAACGCAGATTCGATAGAAGCAAAAGGATCATGAAAATTAACCATATAAGTTAGGGCTCAAACTCGGTGAAATAGGTTTTTTGCTGCAGAGCAAGGGAAGGCTTATCAATTGCATGATGATCTCCTTTATAACCAGGGCTTAAAGAAGGGTGCCGCGTGTTATTCCTATTTGTCGATGGTTGGGTAGGCTGAGCGGTAAATGGTGGTGCTGCAGGACGTTCTTCATCCTCTTGCACTCGATAAGCCGCGTTTAAAGGGCGCTTTATTTCGCTATCGGTAGCAGATTGAATCGCAGGATTAAGATTTATGACTTCATCATTTAATACATACGGATAAACAGACGACACCGCATATTCTCTGTTATGCCCATGAGTAATCAGAGCTTCCTGTTCAATCTCATTGCGAATTTCAAAATTAGCACCTTGTTGAGCTGAAGTTACGCGTATAGATACGTCCATTCTGCTACTTGGAACGACTCCAAATTCATCTTCAATATATGTACCTAAAGCAGAAAAATCGATTTCCCTCACTGCCGCATCTTGTAACTCACGGGCATAGATTGGCATCCCAGAGTCAACAGATTTCTGAATAAGGTTTTCAATGAGCTCAGGTTGGAATCCTTTACCCCGTACTTCGAACCTCGAAAGATTGACATCAAGATCTCGGGCAAGCTGAATCAAGCATTCTTCGTCATACTTGGGCCTGACATTGATGTTCACGCCACCGGATTTAATCATCCCAGACGATCCATCTTGATCATGAATCAGATTCTGGATAGCCACACTTGCCGCATTCTTTTCAAGAGACGCTTGTTCTTCCTGGAATCGCCAATACACATATGACTTAGCATAACGATCAACGTCCACCTTCCGTTCATTGGAAAGGAACAATTCAGCACGGTGAATGGGCTCAGGAATACAGCCATTATGGAAGATTTGGTATGCCCATTTGTCCCCAGCTTGAATGCTCTCTGCTCTTAAAGCCAGATCCATGTCTATTAGGCTTGGAACAACATCCCACTCGTTCAAATCAAACCGAGCTAAAATTTTGCCGTGTATAACCGGCTCTCCCTTTTGAATTAAACCGGCCATCTCTAAAATATGACGCTGCTCTTCTAATTTAGCGGCATACATTTCGAGCTGCACTTGGTAGTTCAACGATATAGGTGCATGTACAGTCTTTGGATCAGGACATTTGTAATCTGGTAGAAATCGCATTGTTTCCCCACCCAGCTCAATTGAGATTAAATCGTCAATTGAAGCATTTAGCCATGGCGTAGCCTCCGAAGGTGAAGCCATGGCCGCCATGACTGCTGGATGATCGAGTAAACTGGTTGCGCCAAACTTTGCCAAAAACATAGGCCGAATAATGGGCTTTTCTAAGTCCGTACCCCTCATCATTTTTGGAGTAGGGATCACCGGATCAATGAGCATAAGCTTACGCATGGCTATTTCTCGGGCAGACGCACCAATATCTATATTTTCACCTCTTTCATGCGCAACAAAAGCCCCCAGTTCGGACGAACCAATTTTTCCATAGCGGGCAAAAAATGCGTCTACTGAAAACTGGCCGAGCACGTTAGGATTTTTATCAACGAAATTTATGACGCGATCAATATGCGATGCATTTAACAATCGTCGATGGGGTAGGGCGTTAATAATACGAATGGCATTCTGATAAAAATCTGATTTTTCTTGAGTCATGTTTAAATTCTCATCAGAAAATCAGAAATAGCCGGATTATTTTGTGCAGGCATGCTTGGCGCATTACTCTTAATTTCCCACGAACCACCTTGTGCGATTTGCTGCATTGGGAGGAGGTTGATTTTCTGCTGATCATGCTTAATTTCCAGCAAAAAATTCCCTTCCTCATCCACAGGGAGCTCACCTTTCTCACATGCATGTTTAAACGAAGAAAGAACCCATTCCCTTGCAACATAAGACGCTGCAAACGCGGCCATGATCCAGCCAACCTTATCCGAAGCATCAGCAAACATGCTGATCTCTTCATCCTGACGTAAAAACTTGAGTGCAGGATTTTGAAAACCACATCCGGATAGGATCAGCAAGGCACTTGTCAGCATGCCCGCTCCTGCTCCTTTTGGTCCAAGGCTGGCCAACTCAGCAGCTTCAATGGGCTGCCCATCAAAAGTGCATTTAACTTTGCTCCTGACCATCTCCGCCGCTAAGTTTTTCTGTGCTGCATATTGAGCAAGCTGTGCGCCGGATAATTTACGTACGACGTTGATGGCTTCTGCATTAATCAACATATTCCCCTAATTCATTTACCAATTAGTAGGGATTTTGACTGTTTTCGCACAATACGGCATGGCAAAAACTATCTTTTTACACGTAAAATGTTTTTTTTGCGCTGTCTGTGCGCTTTACACTAGTTTGTCAGGCATCTAATCCACTTTTGTACATGCAGGTTTAAAAAATGACCTTATCTTCACTAATTTTCCCCAAGCAAATTATGCTTACTGCCATCCTAACGGCAGTAGGTTCGTTCGTCTTTTTTCTTTCCTTGTCTATGCCCGCCGTATTTCCGATTCTCATCCACTTAATCATCGCAGTGATGGGTTTTGTTGTAATGGCTTTTTATGGGTATCACACGGTGAGAATCCTTAATCAATGAAAATCAAACTACCTACGCGATATGAAACGCTTAGTGAAAGAATTTTTTCCATATTTGACATTCATCGAAGAAGTAAAGAGCGAAAGACCGATGAAATGAATGCTATTGACGTAGCCACGGGCATCGTTGGAAGTCGGGCAGCTTCAGTCATTGCTCAAAACTTAGATAACACTAAAATGGACAGCACAGATCAAATCATGATCCGCGTAGCGCCAAGCTGGTACTCCAACTTTGCTTATTTTGATGCGCCTCAAATTGATAGCATTTATTGCGATCTTGGAAATGGACGCAGTCGCGTTGAGGTCATCGGCAGCACAAACGAAAAAATTATTATTTCGCATACTTTCATTTTTCGCTTGTTTGGCAGGCCATTACTGCGTGTGAGTCGTAAGCAACGACTTAGCGTAGACGAGTGGCTCTCAAGGAAGTTGGTTTTGGTAGGAAGAAATGGCAATCAAATTCATATCAATGAAGATGGATTAGTTTCTGGAGTGGGGGAGAACAATCATCCAGAATTTTATTCTCACATTATCAAACTTTTAGAAAGCTTGGAACCAATTAACGATGGCAAATAATAAAGGCGGTCCCAAAGGCGATCAATCTACAATTGGAAATGGTGCGATTGCCGCCCTGTTCTTATTTATTTTTTATCTTCTGGCATTGGCTTTATGGTATGAAAAACATGAACTAATCGTCAAGATATATGGCTCCATTCGAATGGCTCAATCATGGTTAATGCATATTGTCAGCGGCATTATTCCAACTCCATTTGCAGATTGGTATACCTTTTTTCATGAAAGTGATCCTGATGTTGTTGGTTTCGCTCATTTAATTCAAAGCTCAATCCATTTTAATGCACTTGGTTTTTTTATCTTCGTCATTCCTTTTGCTTTTTATATCTGGAATAAGTCTGTAAAAACAAATCCAATTAATTCAAATAATTTTGCACCTGAAAAAAACTACAACATGGAGCAGTTTTGCAAAAAAATGGAACCTCTCCATCCACATATGATTCTATGGAGGAAGTTTAATCCAAGTAGCCGATCACTTGATACGGGTATATACCGGTTACCCGATACAGCAACTCAGTTTGTTGTTAACAACAGAATTTTTACTCTTTCTGCCGAAGGAAACATAACAGCCATAGCTTCCGGGGCTCGCTCTGTGTTTATTAAAGAGTTAGGGCGAAGATGGGAAGGCTTAGAAAAATTAACAAAATGGGAAAGAGTTCTTGTTGCTATCACATCAGCTCGTATCGTGGCCTCTGATGAACGGGTGACTGATGCCCAATACCGAGGAGCCATTGAACTTCAAGAACGTATCCAAAAGAAAATGTGGTTGCTTACAAGTGAACACTTTGACGTAGAAACGGATAGCTTTGACTTTGATTTACCTAGTGAAGTCGATACATGCATCGCTGCATACTTCAACTACCCATTAGTGCAAAACCTGGTTAAAAACCACGCCTACGTTTATACCGTCATCTATGCATTGGTGATTGAATCCCGCTCTATTGGAACCTTTCCTCATTGCAATGTCGGTTGGTTACACATTGTGGATAGGCCATTAAATATCCTTGTAAACACAGCAGGCAGAGGCACCCCCTTCACTGAATCTTCTGCTATTCATGCCCATTATCTGTGGGAATGTTCATTAAATGATGCAATTTTAGAACCCATGATTGAAAATGCGATCCCGGCTTTGGAAACTGAATTAGCAAAATTCAAACCAACTCGCATTCAGCTTGAAGATGCAACTAAAATCCTAGATGATGAAAAAATTGAACGTCAAAACTCAACAGAAGCTGTTAGAGCATCAATTAACCAACATTTATTCTTGGGCATGTCTAATTTCATCACCCAGTCCGGAGTGATCTCTCCATTAGGCTTCACATTACTCGACAGCAATGGAAATAAGCTTTTCTCGGCTATTTGTATACCTGATGAAAAACCAACAGATGAAGAATTACAACGATTAGGGGTCAGTGCCGGAGATATTCAGTTGGCCACAAATGACGCCAAAGCAATTATTGATGAAATTGCCTCCAAGGTTGCTGGAAATTCCTTGTTTACATGCTGTGTTAGTGAGCTTTCAAAACTCGCACCTGTCGTCACTCTCGCTGCACAAGACCGCCTATTCGATATGAAAAACGTATTCTTTGCTGCAGCTGGATCAAATACCACTCTCAATGATGCTTTTAGCTCATGCAGAATGAAACCTGCTGAAGATGCAAATTCTCTGGCGCAATTAGCTTTGCAGCTTTATCACAAATATCCAGAAGTTAGACCCCAAGTGCGTGGAGTGATTTCGTAATGTCCCGTTCAAATATAGATGTAGTTCTATTTCCTGTTGTTCACGACTCATACAAAGGTTGGGGAGCATATTCTAATGAAGGATTAAAGTGGATTAAAATTGCAAGCAATAAAAAAAGTGAAATCGATTCATTGGAAAACTACTCAGCATCCTTGGATCAATGGCGGGAACGATCAAGGTCCGAGGGGATAGGTGATCCTATTCCATACGTCATCCCTTTAACACCACTTTTAAGAGACCTGACAGGGAATGGTAAAGTAACCGCTGGTCCGCAAATGACAATAGCTGCTCATAAATTAGCCTCCAGAATGGATGGAGATGACTTGGCATGCGTTGCTATTTTTAATGCACAGAAAGATGATACCCAAACTAAGCGAACGAAGGACTTAAGCGCACCACTGAGGGATGTTCTGTTTAACTTCTTTTCCGGGATGATGTCCGCCGCCCCACTTATGCTTGCAGTAGGAGAGGGCTGGTATGCGAATTCACGTGGCATAACAAATGATGAAAATATTACTCTTGCGCTTAACATCGCCCGTGAAGCCAACACATTATCTCTCCATTGTTTATCTAGGACCTTTTGGCAATGTTTATCAATAAGGAAGGATAATTCTCAAGAAGCAAATATTGCATTCAAAAATCACTATGACCGATGGTTTTGTAGGATTCATATTAAATGCATCATTGGAGATGATGATCCATTAAGTGCAGACTTTTATGTATTTGCTTGTGATTCATCAATTGAAGAAACAGTTTCCGAATGCCTTAGTGATATAAAAAATCATTTAATAAAAACAAGCATGGATCAATCCAAATCTTCAGGATTTAAATGTAATTTTCTTTAGTAAGAAAATGCTATAGCAGAAACCATTTTCACGAAGATTGCAATGTAGCGCTCAATGCGCTACATTGCTAAATTAGCCTCGCAGCGTACAGATTTCTGCGATTGCTGCTTCCAAGCCTCCAAGGTAATTTTATGGACAAGAATCAACTTTCAGCAGTCATTAATGAAGTAACCAGGGGAAATCAAACCGAATATGCACATCTTACTCAAGTATCACCACAGCAACTTAGAAAACTGTTGGCAGGTACTTCTGGGATTAGTGGCCAAACTAAAACCATTGCTACATTATTGTGCCTACTAAAAGAGAAGGGTCTCCTAGATGAAGCAAAGCAACGATTGCTTGCTAAAGAGAAGACTCCCCAGGATAAAGCAAAGCAAAAATTACTTGCCAACGAGAATGCCCTCTTCGATAAGTTAGATACAATTTTTAAATAAAAAAAGAACTACTTTTGCTCAAAATATATCGCTCTCATAATGGGCGATTTTTTTTATTTTCTAGCAAGTATTTAATTAACATAGTAATATGCTTATTTATTTTATAAAATTAATGATGAATAAGACCACCACAAGCGCAAAAAAAACGTTTCCTATTTCAGGAGATAATTTTCAGCTATGCAAATTATTTACTTTTTCTTTGTTTGAAAAAAATTCATCTAAACCCACTCCTGTTGGACAAATTAAAGGCGATAAGTGGTATGCGAACAAAATTGCTTCAAATAGCCCTAATTACTTCGACTAGAGTTTAACTGTTGGCACTTGAAAGGAAGTTCCTCTTTACTATTGCCTGACGTTGGCCTGCCAATAGTAAAAGATCTGCAGCAGTGTCAAAGATTGCTTCTTCCGCTAGGATTTTTATTGACGTACCTCCACCCACTTCTTCTTCAACGACATACATCCCGTTTTCTAACATTCTGCTTTGTCCACAGCGAAATTGATTAACCATTAGTACCAATCCAGTTTCGCTTGGCATTACCGGTAATTGTCAAAGTAGTTGAGATATTTTTACGATTTAAGCTGCCTGTAATTCCTCGCTTTTTTTTGGCTCAATGACCCGATCCGGGTTCAATTGCACTTCATCTTGCCAGCTCCAGTTCC
>NZ_JAWQUO010000043.1:0-39662 GCF_033446605.1 Iodobacter sp. CM08
TAGAAAAACTCCCGACTTGGCCCAATAGCCGAATTGACGAGCTGCTGCCATTTGTTAAAGATCAGAGCCCACAAGATAACGAAGGCTAAAGCAGCTGGCTAGGTGGGAGGGCTGAGCGCTTACGGTGCGACTGGTGTAGGTAAAGCAATCGGAGGTGCTTTGTTTGGTTATATTGCGTTGAAGGTCATAAACCGCAATAAAGATGAAGATCAACCGCGTGGAACTAGTAAAATTCTGATTGGTGTTTTGGCTCTGGTCGTCTTAGTGGCAATTTTTCACTAATCATGATGTCTTTTTCGTTTGGATTGATGTGCGATTGGCATGCTATCTTGTATAGCAATAAGGGATTTAAATGATGTTTAACACTCTATTCATCATTTATTTCTTATCCTTAGCCACAAACCCAAGCGCTTTAAGCCATTTTCGATCTTGTCTGATTGTGTTGAGCCGTATATTGCGCTGATATTTTTCTGAGCTGGATTGCGCGTGTTTTACCAGTAGGCGGAATAATTTTGCTTGATGCATGTTTTTATGCAGCATTTGCCGGTAGATTTTGCTTAATAGTGGCGCATAACTGCAAAATAGTTCGTCCTGAAGGCAGACAAAGGCTTCAACGGTTCCGGGGTCGCCTTGTCTTGCTGAACGGCCGAATAACTGGCGGTCTACACGTGCACTTTCGTGGAACTCGGTCAGGATCACATGCAGGCCCCCATTGGTCGCAACGGTTTTATGCAGTTTGATATCGGTGCCACGCCCTGCCATATTTGTGGCAACGGTAATTTGCCCTACTTGCCCTGCTTGGGCGACAGCATCGGCTTCTGCTGCATCATTACGGGCATTCAGGACCGTGTGGTTGATGCCTTTTTGCTTTAGTAATTCACCTAGAATCTCCGAGGCTTCAACCGAGCGGGAGCCAATTAAAACAGATCGGCCTTGCCCTGCTATAGCAATAGCGCGCTCGACAACACCTTGCCAGCGGGCTTCGTTTTGAGTAAAAACATGATCAATTAAACGGCTGCGCTGGCTTGGTTTATGCGTAGGGATCTTTACGACAGAAAGATCATAAACACGCTTAAGTTCAGGCTCTATTTCTTTTGCTGTCCCCGTCATCCCCCCTAAAAGTAGATAGCGGCCAAAAAAACGCTGATAGGTGATTTGTGACAGTGTTTTTCGTTGCCCAGTTATTTCACAGTTTTCTTTGGCTTCTATCATTTGATGAAGGCCCCGCTCCCAGGTGCGGTCTGGCATAACACGGCCAGTTGATTCATCAACGATTTGAACTTTGTTTTCTGCAATAATGTAATGTTGATTGCACTTAAAAAGATGGATTGCTGATAAGGCTTTTTGCGAAAGCTCTTTTTGCCATAAAGCCATTTTCCAGATGCCACCCAGCGTCTGGGCGACTTTAGCCACTTGAGCTTGTCCTGCTGGAGTAAGCCAAATATCGCGTTTTTTACCTATTTGATAATCTTTCTCTGCAATTAATGTGTTCACCATAGCAATAGCTTGGTGGTAGACCTCAGTATCAAGATCATCGGGTAAAGTTTCGGAGATAATTAATGGTGTACGTGCTTCGTCGATTAAAACGCTATCGGCTTCATCGATAATGGCAACATGTAAGCCACGTAAAATAGCAGGGCTGGTCGCGTGATGGTTTTTGAGGCGGTTGAGCTTGTCTTGCGCTTCGATGATTCCGCCAATTGCAATGCGATCTTTTAGGTAGTCAAAGGTTAATTCTTTGTTCGATACATAAGTAATATGGCAGGCGTACTGCTGGCGTCGATCAGCTGGTTGCATATCTTGTTTGATAATGCCAAGCGTTAAACCAAAGAAATCAAACAGCGGCTTGTTTTGCTCGGCATCGCGAATGGCTAGATAGTCATTGACGGTCACTACGTGCACACCTGCACCTGTCGCTGCGGCAGTACAAATCGCTAAAGTGCCGGCTAAAGTTTTGCCTTCGCCGGTTGCCATTTCAGCGATCTTTCCGCCGAGTAGTGCCCGTCCTGCTAGTAACTGTACGTCATGGTGGCGCATTCCCAGGCAACGGCGTGAGGCTTCACGTATAACTGCAAAAGCGGGTGCGAGTAATTGGTCAGTGAATCCTCTTTTGAGCATGGGCCAAACCTGCTGATAAAGTGCTTGCTTTAGTTCGGGGTCGTTCAGGGCTTGAAAGCGAGATTCGTGGCTGGCGACCAGCTGAATAAATTGTGCAGTTTTGCGCTTGGACGGAATAATGAGCCGAGCCAAACCACTTCGTAAGCGTTCTTCCCATTCAGATGTTTCAACTTCAGCACGCTCCAGGTAGACACCATCGCTGACCTTAATATTTTTACCTACTATTAATGCGCGAATATCAGACATAAAAATGACTTAAGAATAATTGACGTAAACGGCGTAAACCTTGAATACCTATTGCTTCGTAACCGAGATTAAATCGTACGAAAACGCGTTCACCAAATAATGCAGATGAGTTGCTTGGTAGCAGCTTAAAGTCGAGTAAGAATATCCGTTGTATTGCTTTGATTCCCTGCTGATCATTCGGGTTAGTAGCTATATGCCCCCCGCCATTTAAACCAAGTGCTGCGGAAGGGAGTTCATCAACTCCGCCTGGCATTTCACGGTTTAGTTTGGCGTCTAAGGTTCGCTCTGGGTATTGTGCAAGTTTGATTTGGGCGCTACGCAATTTAGAGCGTACTAAGTCAATATCATCTTGAGATACCACAACTCGTGCCATCAGATCTTTTTGAGCTAGAACATAGCCAATCAATTCGCCTTTTTTGAATGGCTTGTCAATTAAGTCTTGTGGGCGTTCAGCCACTAAAACCCCATCGGATTGGGCGTACCCGACCAATTTGGCGGCACGTTGTTCGGTTTGTAAGAGAATCTGTTGCGCTTCTTCTAATTGTTGTAATGAAATATTGCCTTTATTTGGGTCAGTAAATTGCTCTGAACGGTATTTTGCCTCGGCTTCGGCAACCTTATTTTGATTTACTGCTAGTTCGGTATTCAGTGTTTCATCTCGCAATAAATAAAGTGGTGTATTGCGGCGAACTTGGCTACCTGGTGCAACTAGCCACTGCTGAAAAACGCCTCGTTCACCCGCATGTAAAATGGCTTGGTCTGGGAGCCAGATAACACCTTCTGCTCGGGCATAGAGTGGCATAGGAATTACAAACCCAAGTATTACTATGCTGGCAATAATGCCTAGTGAAACATTGACTGCTCGCGTCCGTTGGCGCGTTAATCCAGGGCTCTTCACTACGTGTTTATAAGCTTTCCAAAGTGGAGTGAAAATTAGTGTAAATAAGCCCCAAAGTGCGAGTAAAACACCGAAAATGAAGAACTGGTTGGCAATAAACATCATCATCGTAATGGTAACAAAAGTGCGGTAGCACCATGCGAGCGGTGTATAAAAAAACAACCAGTGTTTTTCAGTGCGGGATTCATATGGAGGCTCGATTTCTATATTGCCGAAAACATAGCGATCCCAAAGATATGACCAATATTTAATGCCGCGTTGCGCTAAATTCGGCATTTCGATTAAGTCAGTTAAAATGTAATAACCGTCGTAGCGCAATAAGGGGTTGCCATTCACAATTAACGTGGAGACGCCACTAATGATCATCACATTAAACGCGACTGCACGCGTCAAGCCAGGCTCACTAAGTACCCAAATATAAAGAGCCAGTGCAGCAAGAAAAAGCTCCATCATCATGCCGGCGGCAGCGACTAAAGCGCGGCGATATTTTGATGGAAAAGCGGATGATGTGGAGGCATCAACATAAGGTGATGGTGCAAAAACTAAAAACATCAGCCCCATTTCATGGACTGAGCCCCCCCAAGCTTTGGTCGCAAATGCATGACCTAGTTCATGTAGCAGCTTAACTAATGGGAAGACACAGGCCATTATGAGCAAATTACTGGAAGATAGAACACGATCAGAAAGATTTGAGGTTAGTTCAGACCAATGTTCCCCAGCTAAGATGAGAGCGGGAAGTACAATTAACAGCCATAAAATGAAACCAAGTGGTGTCATCAATGGTGTAATAAACGGCAGGCAATGGCTTAAAAACGAATCGGGATTGATGAGAGGAAACTTGATACTCATCGGATTTTTTAGCCATTGCTTATACGTTTCTTTACGTTTGTTCTGATATCGTTCAAATAGCGCTGCGGAGTCGGGGGTTGACTCTGTTTGCAGTAAGTCAGCGGAATGCAGTTGAATGAGTAAATCTACAACTTCATTCTGCGTACAAACCCCATTTCCTGCTTGCTCATTGATCGTTTCCCAGATGCTTTGAGTCGTTTTTTGACCATCCATTGCACGTAGTAGCGCATAACCGCTGGGCGAAATGCGGCTGAATTTTCCACCGGCATGGTCTTGAATCACATACCAGATTTCTTCGCGATAAACGTGACGTTCTATATTTGCTTGTGGAATAAGGCGTGGTTTTAAATCAGCCACGCTATGCCAAGAACTGCTAAAAAGTTGCCGTGCCATAGGATGAAATACCTTTATTGCCCCGTGAGTAATTAGGGGAGCCAAGTCCATAGTGTGAGGCGCAGCCAGTTAGTGAAGCTATGCGTTAAAATCCAGAATAGCTGGCGGTTTCCTACGCTAATTTTACCAACCCCTTCCATTCCTGGTCTTAAACGGGTAGAGCTGGCATTGAGTTGAGCTTCAACACGAAAGAAATTTTTACCATCTTGCGTTGTTGCAACGGGGGTTATTTTGTTGATTTTGATAGGGAGTGGATCGTTGGCAATTCCGCTAATGATAAGTTCCCCCGTTTGCATTAATTGAACTTGGCTGATTTCGCGTTCATCTACTTGTAAAATTACGCGATAGCTATCTAGGGGGGCAATTTCAAATAATTTTTTCCCAAGTTCAACAGGAGCGCCAATTTGTTGGGAGAGGTCGCCAGAAACAACAATCCCATCATAAGGTGCAACAATTTTTGCTCGTTTAATTTTATCGGTGATAAGTGCGTATTGAGATTCGGATTGCTTGAGTTGGGCCCCTACAATTTGCACTGCGGTCAAGTCATGCTCTGCTAGTGCTTGTTGTAACTTTCCTTGGTTTTGGTCCCGTTCACTTTCCCATCTGGCTTGTTCCATTTTAAGTTCACGGTCATCAAGTTGAGCAAGGGCTTGTCCACGGCGAACTGTATCACCGGCCTTGACAAAGCTATTACCTAAAAACCCTTCAAATGGTGCGGCTGCGACGCGTTGTGTTTCGCCTTCAATGATTGTTTTTGCCGTCACCCGATATGGTGTGTGGATTACAAGCATCAAAGTAAGGATGAGTAGCGTGCCAAACGTCGCCGTTTTTAATATTAAATGCCGTGGACCAAATAACTTTCCGAAAAAATTGACGCATTCATACCATGCTTTACTGATTGAGCTCCGCTCTGCAATTATGCGCTGCTCAATAATCGGAGTTAAAATGGATAGGAATGAATCAATCCAAATAATATCTGAATCGCTAAATTCAATATTGTTATTGCGCTCCAATATAATGATGCCACAGCAATCAACTCCACGCTTCATTGGAATGGATTTTATATGCGTTGCCCCTGTGATTGCTAATAGATTTTTATGATTTGGATTGTTTACAGTATTTTCAATATTAAGATTGCAATCGACCGAAATAGATTTCCCTAGGTCATAACATTCTTCCATGGAAGAAATATATTTTTTTATTAAAGGTGTGTTCTTGTTGAAAGTTGCAGATTCTGATAGGGCTAATAATTTTAGATGATGGTTTTTAGCTAAGCTAATGGCGACTCGCGTGCAGTGTAGTTTTTTTCTTAGCTCGTGTGATAGTTCAAAAAGTGATTGCTGTAGCTTACCTTGGCGCAATGCGATGATTGCGCTTTCCATAATTGAGCTAAGTCGCTCTTGCCCTTGTACTGCATTGTTGAGTATTCGGTCAGAAAATAGGTTTATTAACCAAGCACTTCCCCAATGAATGTGCTGCATCGCATCGTGAACGTCGTGAGTTCCGATGTCGATAGTAATAACTGCAGTGATGTTTCCTTCTTGCAGAAGTGGATAGGCAATTAGTGTTGTAATTTTTTGTTCTATTTTAATTGAAATTACAGCACCTTTTTTCTCGCGAATTGCTTTAGAGACAACATCGCCAAGATAGTCTAGTTTTTGATCAATATGCGGCCATACGGAGATAGGAACGAAGCTATCTTTATCTGTTGATTCAACTAAAATTGCGGCTGCGTTTGCCGTCGTGATTTTAGAACAAATTAATCCGAGCCAGGCCGTACATAATTCGCCAGAATCACTGGCTGTAATGAACTCTTCCCAGATATTATTATATTTTATATGCTCGGTATATTTGTTAGGTGATTGTTCAATCATAAAATATTTTACCTGCGGTAAAGCTAGTGTTTTCTTTTCTAGTTAGTTGGCTTTGATTTTCAATGAAGAATTGATCAAGTGAAGTTATGTCGGTTGTGCTTATTTCGCCAGTTAGTGATTTTATTTTTATGTAAGATGTAATCTGGTCATACACATTTTTATTCCAATCTTTTTTTGCTGTTGCATATTGTTGCTCGGCTTGTAGAGTTTCAATTTGGCTCGATAGTCCAGTGTCTATCCCTCTTTGTGCCAAAGTTTTTGCCGCTAGAGCTGAGTTTATCGAGTGTTGATTGGATTTTTCTTTTGAAAAAGCGCTTTTCCAGCCATGCCAAGCCTGCTTTAGTAGTTGGGCCGCTGTACGTTTTGCAGATTCGAGTTCATAAGCCGCTTTATCTCGTTGAGCAATTGCTTCATTAACTTTCCCTTGTTGAGTTCCTCCTGTAAAAATAGGAACTGATAGCTGAAGGCCAATGTATGCAGATTTATCTTTGTAACCACTTTGCTGTGGATAGTCGCCTGCATTTTGAAGTTTGTCGCTATAGTTTGCTACTATTTCTAGTGTTGGGAAGTGCCCTGAAAACTGTTTGTTAATTTCTGCATTTGCAGCTTCTAGAGCTTTTTGTGCAGCTAAAATACTTGGGTTTTTTGAAAAAATTTCATCAATAATTTTCGAAGTTTGTAACGTAGATAAGTCTGGTAAGGTTAACTCTTGTCGTAAATCAGGAGGGATAAAGTCATTGAGTGGCCCAGTTAATTTTTCTAAGGCCGCTATTTTTATTTGTAAATCTTCTTCAGCTGAAATTAAATCTGAATTAGCTGTTTCGTTTTTTGCAAAGGTTTCTAAATATTGTGGCTCACTGCTTAGCCCCTGATTTTGACCGCGCTTTACTTTCTCTAGTAACAGTTTTGTTGTCTTGAGTTGCTGCTGTGAAAAAGTTACATTATCTCTCGCTGCCATGATGTCAAACCAAACGATGATGATGTTTATTGCAAGTTCTTGTTCTGCATTGCTGAATAAATACATCGCTTGTTCTTTTTGTAATTCAGACTGCTGCCAGTTAACTATTGATGCGTAGTGGAATATAGGTTGCGTTATATTGATTTGCCACGTGCTGCTTCCATAACTCTGAGATGGCGCTTTAGGCAGTGGGCTATCTAATATTGTATAGCTGCGCTTGTTTTTGTTTGTACTCCCACTAGCGGTTAACTGGGGTAGCAAGCTTCCTAGTGCCTGTTGCTCTCGTGCAGTGGATAAATCTACTTGTGCCGCAGCACTTAGAAAAGATGGGTCATTTTTACGTGCCAATTCAAACACTGTGGCTAGTGAATCTTTAGCTAATACTGTTTTATGAGTGAATAACAATAGCGTAAAAAGTTGAACTATGCGTAAAAATGAGATTTGATGTTTTGAGGATGTCATTAAAAATTTGAGTGAATTACAAGGTTAGAGGTGTGTATTCTAAAGTGACGGTAGCATATTGTCTGAATTTATTTTTTAGTTGCATGGCCTGGTAGTTATTTGTTGAACTTTTCCAGACGGCCAAAGGCAATTACGCTATTTCCCTACAAGCTCAGTATCGCCAGTATTAGTTTCTTGCCGCATTGATTTTTGGGCAATACTTAAGCGGCTGATCCTTGAAAGTTACGGACGTCAGGGACTCCATCGCAAGATATCTGCCTATGTATGGCAACACCTCAGTTACCCCTGCTACCTTTCCGGATCGATCACGCCTTCAATCGCTAATAGCTCATTTGCAGTTAGGCCGATGGATGTAGCGACGCGCTCCCATGTGCCGACAATACCGCGCAGTTCTTTCACGATGTGTTCTGCCTCTGCTTGCGATAGCTGATAAAAATCATGGCAGGACAGCGCCGTGTCAACAACGGGGCGGTTGTCGTCGGTGTCGATATTTAATACATGATCCTCTTTATACGGATTGGGGTTGAGATCATACGCGGGGGCAAGCCGCCAGCCTTTTCGCGTCAGAATAAAGCCGTGGTTGCGCAGATGATCGTCGCGGTTGCCGACCAGTATATTGAATACAAGGCGGCGAAATAGCTGGTGTAAGTCGGGCTTAATAAACGCTGGGTCGCCCTTTTTTTGGATGAACTCTGCCAGATCAAGGTAACTGCTCCCTTCGCTTTCTTCTTTCTTAAGGCAGGTCATGGCACTGGCAAAATAGCGGCGCTTTTCATCGGCAAGTCGATCGAAGCGCTTCGTTAAGAAAACGTGATAATCACCGCCAACCTGCATGATTTTTGAATCTGCAATTTCGATTTGCGCGGCGCGGGCCAGTTGGTAAACCAGAAACTCAAATAAGCCGATGTCGCTGCTATCATTCCTTGCTGGAAACTTAGCAATCCAGTAGCTCTTGTCGGTATCGGTGATATTTGCTTTGGGGCGGGCACCACCCAGCGATGCGCCCGGAGCGACCAGCACGCTGAGCCAGCGGCGCAAATCGTCCAGCGTGTCTGATTTTGCTGTGCCGGACAGCTTGCCGGCAATTTCGGCCAGCTCGGCCAGATTAGCAATGGGCGGGGCAGGCAGGGCGTGCTGAGCCAGATAATGATCAGTTCCGCTAAGCTTAAAGCGCAGTGCGCCCATACGTGTAGCATCCTGCACGCCCAGCAAAAAATCCCATGCATACAGCACGGCCGGTTTACGGGCATTGTCTTTGGCATCCAGCGCTTCGCGTCGTTTCATGAGCTCCTGCCCCCAGCGATCAGGAGAAGAATCTAAAAAAACGCCAAATGAGCCGGTATTCTGATTCGGGAAAAAGTCCTGACTATCTAGCGTAAGCTGTGGATCGATCTCGAAAGCCAGAGGATTCTTTAACCAGCGATCATCATAACGGAAGCGAACCAGCCCCTTGTTATGAACCAGATCGCCTATTTTAGTGGGCTCGCTAACGAGATCTGAATCGTCCAGCCAGACCTCCAGCCGCTGATCTGCTGCCTTAGTTCGTGCCGCCATCTTTTTTTGCCTTGCTGCGTGTAGGGGGAGATTCGGGCTCTTTGCCTAGCAAATCATCTTGCAGGCGACGCCCAACAGGGTCTTCGGTATCGAAGGGATGGTTGAGCCCAACAATAATCGCGACGCGGTAATACAAGCCCAGCGAGGTAGCTGGGTCGCCGCGCTCGATGCGGTATAGCGTCTGGCGGGAGATGCTGGCGCGGGCAGCCACCACTTCAGCACTCAGGCTGCGGCGTTTACGCGCCCGAAACAGATTTTTGCCAACCTCGGCAAAGATTTTTTGCTCCGAACTAAAAACGGTGAGTGTTTTACTGGCCATGTTTTTTATAAAGCATGATTATGTAACTCATATTTTACATAAATATAGCTTATTGTCTACTTTGTGTTACTTTTTTGTTGATGCTTAGTGAATGTGTGATTGCTGTCCACTAGCAGTAAGGAGCAATACGCAAAATAAATAATTTTGCTGAAATGTGTTTACACACAGAATTTTCTCTCGCCCCTTGCGCAGCATACTGAAGCAGATTATATTTAATTTAACTAGTTTATAAATTTAAGCGATGAATACAACTGCACCAAAAAAACGAGGCCGACCTGCAACAGGTCGTAAAACCTCCGCCGAATACCAAGAGCTATACCGGATTCGCAAGCAGCTGATCGAGCTGCGCGGGCAGGTGAACTGGATGCTGGATCAGCGCCTGATCGATGCCGTGCGTGCCGAGGCCAGTGATCGCAAGCAACATGAATCACAGCTGGTCGATGAAATTTTGCATGCATGGTATGAGGCTCGCTTTGAAGGCCGCTTGCCGGTACTGCCCCATCAACGCCAGGACAAAAAACCATGAAGCCTGTGCTGCGCTATTTGCTGCTTTGGTTCGTGATGTTTATCAGCCCGCTGTATTTTATTGCTGTGCGACCATTTTTCCGCCCACGCTCAACTTGGCGTTTTATGGATCAGTTCTTCAAGGATTTGGTCAGCGATGCGCCACCTGATCGCTCCAAACTATCCAAACTATCCAAACCCAAGCACCCGCTGACGCCGATTATCCTGGAGCTGCATTCATCTGCCGATGCGTTAAGCGTGGCATTACCCACTGCCCTCGGCAACAGCGGCTGCGAACCTATTGTGGCGAATTATCTGTCTCGCTATCCGATGTGGCTGCATCAGTATGCTGATCAGATCGAGCGCTATATCCAGGGTAAGCCCATTGACCTGAAAGGCGATGCAATTTTTACGGCAGAAGAAATGGCAGCATTTTCAGCGTACGACGCTCTATTGCAGCGTATCCAGGCACCACCGAATGTCGGGGTAAAAACATGAAACTCTGGATCATGAGTGATTTGCACGTGGATGTTTGTGGATACCGCCCTGCTGCCGTTGATGCTGAATTGGTGGTTTTAGCGGGCGATATTGGTGAAGGTTTCCGGGGACGGAATTGGGCTCGTGATCATCTTGGTGATCGGTCTGTCTTGTACGTGCCCGGCAACCATGAGTATTACGGTTTTGATCTCGACGATTTAAATACCGAACTCGCAGCATTCACCGACGCGCCCCTGCAAATATTACAGTGCGATAGTGTTGTTATCGATAACGTCCGCTTTCTGGGCTGTACGCTATGGACTGATTTTCGCCTGTTTGGCACAGAACAACAGTGCAGGTCCATGCTGCTGGCTCTTCAGTACATGGCCGATTTCCGCCATATTCGCTTACGCGATGCAGGCAAAGCGGCGCTATTAAATCCAATGGATACCACGCTGATTCACAAACGGCAGAGAAAGTGGCTGGCGACGGAGCTGAGTAAACCCTTTGCAGGTAAAACCGTGGTGATCACGCATCACGGACCACACGGCGGCAGCCTGCACCCACGCTATGCCGATGATTTGATGTCCGCGGGGTTTATCTCTGATTTAACGCCATTGATGGGCCAAGCCGATTTATGGATACATGGCCATACGCACAATAGTTTTGATTACAGCGTGAATGGCACGCGTGTCGTCTGTAATCCACGCGGCTACGCCACACAAACCAGCGTTGAGAATTTGCAATTTGATGATGCACTGGTCATCGAGATCTAAGCCAAAGGAAGAATCGTGATTCGTGCCGTTGTATTTGATGTGTTTGGCACCCTGCTTGAGATCACGGATCAACGCAGGCCGTTTCGCTCACTATTACGCCATTTGCAGGAGCAAGGCCGCATCCCACGCGCCGATGACGTGGCCAGATTGATGTCCATTCGTCTCGATTTGCTTGGCGCTGCCGAATTATTTGGGATGACTATTTCCAAGGACGTGCTGAATTCGCTGGAATCTGATTTGCAGGCGGAGCTGGCTTCAATTCGCGTGTTCCACGATACGGTATCAACGATCAATCAATTGAAGGACGCAGGCTATCAAATCGGCGTGTGCTCTAACTTAGCACTCCCCTACGGCGAATCGGTTTTGCAATTGCTGCCATCGCCCTTAGATGCCTACGCATTAAGCTTTGCTGTTGGCGTGGTGAAACCAGAATCTGTGATCTACCAGCATGTATGTCGTTCTTTGAAATGCAGTGCTGATGAAGTGTTATTTATTGGTGATAGCCGCAGGGCTGATTTTGAAGGACCGCTCAGCATGGGTATGCACGCACGGCATCTATGCAGAAACCAATCACTGAGCAGCTTAGATCCCAGCACTGAAATTGAATCACTGCACGAAATACCGCATTTGCTCGAATATCTAAAGCTGTTGGCCTAACGCAGTACTTGCAGGAGCCAAACCATGATCTTGTTTCTTGATTTTGACGGGGTACTCCATCCTGATGCGGCGTTTCTTGTGAACGGCAAACCAGAGCTGCGCGCTGAAGGCGAACTATTTATGTGGGCACCTTTGCTGGTCGATGTGCTGGCAGCAAACAGCGCTATTCGTATCGTGCTATCGACGAGCTGGGTGCGCGAATTGCGCTTTAGTCATGCGCGCAGCTATTTGCCGAATGAACTGGCAAAGCGGGTAATCGGTGCGACCTGGCATTCAGCAATGGCGCGGCATCCAGAAGGACATCACTTATTATCAGGGCCGACTTGGTGGGATCAGGCGAAACGCTATCAGCAGATTAAAAGCTATGTAGATCGAGCTGGGTTACAAGACTGGATTGCCATTGATGACAACGATATCGGCTGGGCCGATGCAGATCGGCGGCATTTAATACATACCCATGGCAGCGTGGGGATTTCAGATCCGATGATCTTGGATGCGATCAGTATTAAATTAAACTGTGTTACTGCCATCTGAGTGTTTATGCGTAGCGATTTTTAATCTGGCCACCAAGGCAGATCGGCCAGTAGTTGCTTTGCAGGCACTTTTAGTGCTTTGAGCCAATCGGCCAGTTCAACGATATCCAAGCGCCGATCCAAGTTTTCAACCTTGGCAATATAGGATTGTGGACGAGCCAATAATTTGGCAAGTTGTACTTGAGTCACTGCAGCAGCTTCGCGAGCAGCTATAAGCCGCTGAATCAGCAGTAAATAACGTGGGTCATGTATGGATTTCATCCTCACATGGCAACACGCGCACGAAAATATCCCGAAATAGGATATTATTTATCCTTAATCTAAACTGACGAGGCACACCATGGCATTCCACCGCGTAGGCAACAGCTACTACACCGATGATGAGTTACGCAGTAAGGCCAGCGCTACGCTGGATTTGCTCGTACCTTCGGCCCTGACCGGCATCTGCATTTACTGGCTGCATAAATACATGGAGGTGTTGCCATTCTTCTTGGAACACACCACCACGGCCAAGATCATCTACATCGTGACTGGCCTAACGCTATTTTCATTTGGCTACATCTACCGAAAAATGATCCTGCTCTTCGTCGTTACAGTATTTGTCTTGGGTGCGATGGGCAGCATTTGTATGTCAATTTATCGTTGGCTAATGGCTTAGGAGATCCCATGAAACTACTCGCGCTCACGGCTGCCTGCTTTCTGCTTTTAGGCTGCACCACAACAGACATGCCTGATGGCAGCACTAAAGTGACCATCAGCCCTTCGAAAATTATTCCGCTCCAGCAAACCAGTAACCCTACAGAGACCGCATTGCAAAGAAGCACTCCAAACTTCTACAGCAACGGCGATGCGATTGTTTTGGCGACACAAAAACAGGCCATGAATGCCACGCCACGGGGAGTCTTTGCACT
Source organism: Iodobacter sp. CM08 (assembly GCF_033446605.1). Classification (NCBI taxonomy): domain Bacteria; kingdom Pseudomonadati; phylum Pseudomonadota; class Betaproteobacteria; order Neisseriales; family Chitinibacteraceae; genus Iodobacter; species Iodobacter sp. CM08. Next base: position 13,530 of record NZ_JAWQUO010000043.1, read on the forward strand.
CAGCAATGGCTGCGGCTATGCCATTTTGCATGCGTCCATGTCAGGTCAAGGCTTACGAGCCGATGAAATTGATGAATGCGCCCGTTACTATCAAGGATTAGCGATTAATCCGTCGCAGCAGGAAATCCAAGCGAATTCAGAACTTGCAAAACTGAGTTGGGCAGGGCAAGACAAAGAGCAAATAAAAGCCGCATTTATCAACTTTGCTAATCAGGTCAGCCGTGACCTAAAAGGCAAAAATCAGTTTTATGTGCGGACCAAAGTAGGGATTCGCTGGTTCGACCAGCAAGCCAAGGCTTATGTTGCTGATTTTGGCTATGGTGCGCATTCGGTTACACGGCGCAATTCTGTCGACTTGAAATTCCTACCCGACCCGTTCCTGTTGGCTGGCTCAGCGGAAGACAACCGCAATGTTGAAAGCGTCAAAAATCGGAATGGCTACTTCATCTGCAATGTTTATCTCTCTGCGACCACCAAAACTCAAAAAGCGGGCAGCAATATCAACCGTTACATCATCATGGATGCCGAGCGTTTTGACTGCCTAGATGAAAGCGGAAAGATCAAACTGAGAGCAGAAAAATAAAGTTAAAAACATACAATGGCAGCAGTGTCCATACAAGTCGAAAGACCGCTGCTTCCACTGTAAATCTAAACGGGTGCTTTCATTTAACCTAATTTGGAACAGGCTGGCATCCAAACCTCCAGCGAAACTGTAAACCATATGGTTTGTTCGGGTATGGCCGACAAGGGTTCCAACTCTAGCTTGTCTGCTCGTGTACTGACGACATACCTTTTACCTGCTGTTTCCTTTTGTATTTCCTGCCCCCCAAACCCCAGAAATCCTGATCTCATCGCTTGTATTGCTGTTTACCCCCTGTTAGTCCCCTCGTTTGGGGAGTGTGTACTCACTTTGGGCGTGTGTTAGGGGAACAATTTGACGGTGTATGGGGGGATGAAAAAAGAATATGTATTCAAAAGAGGGACGTGATAGCGCCTGTTTTGCAAAGTGCCAGCAAAAAAACGTCATGTGTTAGGGGGTGCGTTTTTGAAAATGTACTGCAAAAGACGATGTGTTAGGGGGCTCAAAGGGGACTAACAGGGGGTGTGCTTAGTTATTCCCAAGTTTTTGTGAAATTGAGTACTGTAAAATTCCATTTTGTGAGATAAAAACGGCGTGTGGAGGTGGGAGCATTCAAGGTCAAATCCTTGAGATGTGCCATATTATGTGCCATATTATGTGCCGGAGATGTGCCGTACTATGTGTCGATAACCATGTTATGTGCCGTATTATGTGCCGTATTATGTGTCGATAACGCTTTCGGCTTCGATATCTAATAAAATCATAATTTCTGCTATATTCAATCAAAAAACACCCTTTTTTTCGAAAAATGGCACATAAAACCGGTGTACTCGTAGTTGTGTATCCCTCGCAGTACACAACTTTGGACGGCAAATGCAGTTAGCTGGTTAAAGCAGATTAATCCACCCCCCAGCGCCTTAAATACCGTATCAAACAGGTCAGAGAAGAGATTGGTTCGGCGCTTGCGACAATATCCGCTGAGTTATTTTTCATATATTAAATTGCACTAGGCATTCAGTGCCATGCTTGTTTTCAGCGGAGTATTTCCCTCATTTATTTTTTGATAGCCACACTGTCTAGTGTGGCTTTTTTTATGCAGTAACAACAGTACAACATTTTTATTGACAGCCATTGTTAGAGCGTGGATATTATGCAGCATCGCTTATGAAACATGCAGAGTATGCAGCTACAATCACTTTCTGATCTCGCTAACATTGCAGCTGGCCATCCCTTCCGGGGCAAGGTTCCAGAGTCTCCGGGCTCAGGTGTCATTGCTGTGCAAATGAAAGATGCCTCGCCACAACAGGGTGTGAGCTGGGCTGAGTGTGTTGAAACTGAGCTAGCAGGCCGCCGTGATGATTGGCTGCAGGTGGGCGATATTCTGGTTGCTGCCCGTGGCAGTCGTAATTACGCGGTGCTGATCGATGACACGCTCACGACCACGGGTAAGCTGGCCGTTGCTGCGCCGCACTTTTTTGTGGTGCGAGTTACCCAGCAGGGCATCCTGCCTGAGTATCTGTGCTGGTTTCTGAATCAGCCGCCCAGCCAAAGATATTTCGATCTTAATTCAGAGGGCACACTGACCAAGGCGATTAAACGCAGCGCTTTGGAGGCAATACCTATTGCAATTCCCCCGCTAAATAAACAGCAGATCATTATCAAACTCGCCAATACGATTAAACAAGAATTGCACTTGATTGAGCAACTGCGCCGTAATGGCGAGCAGCTGTTGACATCCATTGCCAACGACTTATTGAAAAACGTGGAGGAATCAGGATGAATGACCAACATCAATCCACGCCAGAAAACCTGCCGATACCCGAACAAAGCAACAAATCATTGGAATCAGCCGCAAAAAAGCGGGCCAGCCTATCCGACAAGGAATAAAAAATGAGCGATCAAATTAATCAAGACGATATCAACAAAGCGCTATGGGCGGCCTGCGATACCTTTCGCGGCACGATTAGCGCGGATACTTACAAAGACTTCGTGCTCACTATGTTGTTCCTGAAATACATCTCGGACGTATGGCAGGATCACTATGACGGCTACCAGGCAGAATACGGCAACGAGCCGGAGCTGATTACAGAAATGCTTAAGAACGAGCGTTTTGTGCTGCCTGCTCAGGCCAGCTTTTACGTGCTGTACGAACATCGCCACGAGCCGGGTAATGGCGAGCGCATTGATCAGGCATTGCACGCGATTGAAGAAGCCAACGGCACTAAGCTTAAAGACGCGGGTAAAAGTGTGTTTCAGGACATCAGCTTTAACACTGACAAGCTGGGCGAAGAAAAACAGAAAAACACCATCTTGCGCCATCTATTGGAAGACTTTGCCAAGCCCGAACTCAACCTTAAACCGAGCCGTGTCGGGGCACTGGATATTATCGGTAATGGCTACGAATTTTTGATCAAAAACTTCGCCGCCAGCGGTGGCCAAAAGGCGGGCGAATTTTATACTCCACCAGAAATTTCTGAGCTGATTGCCGAGCTGCTTGATCCGCAGCCGGGTGACACCATTTGTGATCCGGCCTGCGGCTCGGCATCGCTCTTAATGAAATGCGGCCGCAAGGTGGTCAGCAATCACGGTAGTAAAAACTACGCGCTGTACGGGCAGGAGGCCATTGGCTCAACTTGGTCGCTGGCCAAGATGAATATGTTTTTGCATGGCGAAGACAACCATAAAATTGAATGGGGCGACACCATTCGCAACCCCAAGTTGCTGGATAAAAATGGCGATTTGATGCTGTTCGACATCGTGACCGCCAACCCGCCGTTTTCCTTAGAAAAATGGGGCCATGACGACGCGGAGAACGATAAATTTGACCGCTACCGTCGTGGTATTCCGCCCAAAACCAAGGGCGATTACGCCTTTATCCTGCACATGATCGAAACGCTGAAACCCGGCACCGGCCGCATGGGCGTGGTGGTGCCGCATGGCGTGCTGTTTCGTGGTGGCACTGAAGGTGCAATCCGGCAAAAGCTGATCGAAGAAAACCTGCTCGATGCAGTCATCGGCTTGCCTGAAAAGTTGTTTTACGGCACTGGCATTCCGGCGGCGATTCTGATTTTTTCGAAAGAAAAATCAGATACTAACGTGATTTTTATCGACGCCAGCCGCGAATTCAAAGCCGGTAAAAACCAGAATGTGCTGACGGATGACAATATCGCCAAAGTGGTCGCCACCTACCGCGATGGCGTGAATGCAGAAAAATACGCCTATGTGGCCCGCTTTGATGAAATCAAAGAAAACGGCTTCAACCTGAATATCCCGCGCTATGTCGATACCTTTGAGGAAGAGGAAGAAATCGACTTAATGGCCGTGCGCCGCGAGCGAGAACAGCTGAAGCTGCAACTCATCGAGCTGGAAAATACCATGGCAGCTTATTTAAAAGAGCTTGGCTATGAATAATGGCCATAAGCACATAGCTGGGCCAGAAAGCTCGGAGATGAGTGAGCCAGAAGCCCTGCTCCGGCAAATCAGCCAGCTGATCCAGCAGGCACGCCAGCAGCTGCAGCGCAGTGTTAACACCACCGTGGTGCAAACCTACTGGCAGATTGGCCGTTTGATTATTGAAGATGAGCAACAAGGTGAAAACCGCGCAGCCTATGGCAAAGCCTTGCTGGAAAACCTGTCGCAGCGGCTTACACAGCAATTTGGCAAAGGCTTTGACATCACTAATCTGCGCAATATGCGCCGATTTTATGAGCAGTTTCCGATTCGGGAGACGCTGTCTCCCGAATTAAGCTGGTCCCACTACAACCTGCTGGCCCGGCTGGAAAACCCAGCAGCCCGTCAGTGGTATATGGATGAATCCGCACAGCAAAACTGGAGTGTTCGAGCACTGGAGCGCCAGATTGGCACGCTGTATTACGAGCGCCTGCTCTCCAGCAAAGAGCACGCCCCGGTCAGGCTTGAGGCCAGCGCCAACACCGCCCCGCTGGCTGAGCAGCCGCAAGATTACCTGCGCGACCCGTATATTCTGGATTTTTTAAACCTGGATGATCGCAGCTATCAGGAAAAAGATCTGGAAAGCGGCATTATCAGTAACCTGCAGCATTTTTTGCTGGAGCTGGGCAAAGGCTTTGCCTTTGTGGAACGCCAGCAGCGCATCCGCACCGAAGATCAAGATTTTTATATTGATCTAGTGTTTTACAACTACAAGCTCAAATGCTTTTTGCTGATCGATTTAAAGATCGGCAAGCTTACCCATCAGGATGTTGGCCAGATGGACAGCTATGTACGCATTTACGACCAGCATAAAAAAGAAGCGGACGACAACCCTACGATAGGCCTGGTGCTGTGCAGCCAGAAAAGTGAAGCCGTGGTGAAGTATTCAGTGCTCGCTGACAGCAAGCAATTATTTGCCAGCCGTTATATGGCCTATTTGCCCAGCGAAGCGCAATTGCAGCAAGAGCTACAACGGGAACGGCAAGCGATTGAGGCGAGGCTGGCCACGCTGGAATCACGCACAGGGAGTTTTAAATGAAGTCACAACAAATCCAAATGCTGACCAGCAGCTTTGAAGACCATGCTCAGCACACCGAGCAAGGGGTGGAATACTGGCTGGCGCGTGACGTGCAGCACTTATTGGGTTACGAGCAGTGGCGTAATTTTCAAGGCATTATTTCTAAAGCAAAAATTGCTTGCGAAGTCTCAGCGAATACGATGTCTGACCATTTTGCCGACGTCAGCAAAATGGTTGATCTTGGCTCTGGCAGCCAGCGCGAAATCGACGATGTGATGCTTACCCGCTACGCCTGCTACCTGATTGCCCAGAATGGCGACTCTCGAAAGCAGGAAATTGCTTTTGCCCAAACCTACTTTGCCCTGCAAACCCGCAAGGCGGAACTGATTGAGCAACGCTTGCTGGAAACCGAGCGGGTACAGGCGCGGCAAAAACTGTCCGCAACCGAAAAAGAACTATCGAGTATCATTTTTGAACAAACAGGCGGCAACGACAACTTTGGCTTAATCCGCAGCAAAGGCGATGCCGCGCTGTTTGGGCGAAATACCCACGCCATGAAAACACGCTGGCAAGTGCCGGAAAACCGCCCGCTGGCCGACTTTGCACCAACCATCATCCTGAAAGCCAAAGACTTTGCCACCGAAATTACCATCCACAATGCTCGCACCCAGCAAATGCAGTCTGAGCAGCAGATTGCCAGCGAGCACATCACTAATAACGACGCCGTGCGGCAAACCCTGCTCAGCCGTGGCATTCAACCCGAAAACCTGCCACCCGCCGAAGATGTAAAAAAGGTCGAGCGCCGCCTCGCCTCGGCAGAGAAAAAAGCACTGAAAAACCCAGAGCGATTGGAAAAGGAGCGCGGCGATGATGAATAAGGGACGGGAGTTGCCGCAATTGAAGGCGCAGGAAACCAAGATGGCGAAATATTTGCAGGAGCTGGGTTATGGTGCCTAAAAACTGGAAATTAAGCAGCCTTGAAGAAATTGCGAAAGTAAGTTCTGGCGGAACGCCAAGTAGGCAAGTTGCGGAATATTGGGGTGGAGCTATTCCTTGGGTTACAACGGCAGAAGTGCATTTTGGAACGATATTAGACTCTGCCGAAAAAATAACCATGGAAGGGCTTAATAACTCTTCCGCCAAGCTGTTTCCCGTCAATACCATTCTGATGGCCATGTACGGCCAAGGAAAGACTCGTGGCCAAGTCGCTAAACTAGGCATTGAAGCCACCACAAATCAAGCATGTGCGGCGATTTTGCTCAATGATGACCATGATGTTGAATACTATTTTCAATTCTTAATGAGTAGATATGAGCACATCCGAGAGATGTCTAACAGCGGCGGCCAAGAGAATTTAAGTGGTGGGATTGTTAAATCGATTCAGGTTCCTGTTCCACCTTTGCTCGAACAAAAGAAAATCGCCCAAATCCTTGCGACTTGGGATCAGGTCATCGCCACCACCGAGCGCCTGCTAGCCCTTGCCCGATCACAGAAAAAAGCCCTGATGCAACAACTGCTCACCGGCAAAAAACGTTTGCTAAAAAAGAATGGGGGTAGGTTTACTGAGGAATGGGTCAACACCACAATTGAATCAGTCGGTGAAGTTTTCTCAGGTGGGACTCCTTCGCGAACTAAAGATGAATATTTTGGCGGGGAAATTCCTTGGATTACATCAGGTAAGTTGAATGACAGATTTGTGTTTTCTGTAGATGAATTTATTACGGAATCTGGGCTTAAAAATTCATCTGCAAAAGCAGTTAAAAATGGGTGCATTTTAGTTGCAATGTATGGTGCTACGGCAGGAAAGGTTGCACTCAACAAATTAACTGGCGCAACAATCAATCAAGCAATACTTGCGATTGAGCCTGAAGATGAATACAACAATTTATTTCTGTTTTATTTTTTAGAATTGGAAATGTTAAAGACACTAAAACTTGTTCAGGGTGGTCAGCCTAATTTAAACGCAGCGATTATAAAGAGCGTAAAAATTAATTTACCTGTTCTAGAAGAGCAACAAAAGATTGCCGATGTTTTAAACTCCGCTGACCAAGAAATCGAAACCTTTCAATCCCAGCTCGACAGCCTGAAGCAAGAGAAAAAAGCCCTGATGCAAGCACTGCTCACCGGCAAGCGCCGCGTGACATTGGAAAAGGAAATGCCATGCTAACCGAGATTCATATTAAGAATTTTAAAAGCTATCAGGAGCAAGCTCTGCATCTTGCGCCGCTGACGCTGATGATTGGCGCGAATGCCTCAGGGAAAAGTAATGCGCTGGAGGCGTTTCGTTTTTTGAGCTGGCTGAGTCAAGGGCAAAAGCTGTCGGTCTTAAAACATAGCATTGATGGCTCGGAACAGATTTTACGTGGCCAGATTAGAGATTTGGGCTATTTAGGTGCGGGCGCTTTTTTGCTTGGGTGCTCTACCAGCGATGAAGACTGGAACCATTTTGAAGTGGAAGTCTCGCTGCGCGATGATGAGTTGCATATTTCTAATGAGACGATCACATCGGCAGGGGCGAGTTTTCCTCTTTACAGAATAGAGCAAGCTTCAATCGGTTTAAGTACCGATGTTAAAGTGGCTTACAACAATTTTGCCAGGGGCGGTAAAAAACCCCATGTCAATTGCACCGACCAGATTGCTATTATGAATCAGCTTGCCAGCTCCGCAATGTTTGAGTCAGGTCACCAAAAAGCGCAGAAAGAGATTCCGGAAACGACCGCAAAATTTCAAAAATTGCTGGAAGATACGCTTTTTCTTGATCCCGTACCTTCTTTAATGCGCGGCGACAGCTATCCGGACAAACGATTGCGAGGCGATTGTGCCAACCTGTCCGGAGTCCTGTTTACCCTGTGCAAAAGTGTGGAATCAAAAAAAATTATTGTTGATTTCATCAAAAGCTTACCTGAACAGAATATTACGGATATCAATTTCTTTGAAGATAAGCGTGGGCAAGTGTCATTAGAGCTGCTTGAAAGTTTTGGTGGTATTACCCGTGCATGTAAGGTGGAATTATTATCGGATGGAACATTACGTGTACTCGCTATTGCCGCTGCATTACTTTCAACCCCTGAAGGTTCAACTGTTGTTATTGAAGAAGTAGACAACGGCATTCACCCCTCGCGTGCGAAGCAATTACTCACAACCATCCGCGAGCAAGCCGATCGCCGTAATGTGCGGCTGCTGCTTTCTACTCATAATCCGGCTTTAATGGATGCGCTGCCAGACAGCGCCTTGGGTGATGTTATTTTTTGCTATCGTAGCGCGGTAAATGGCGATAGCCAGTTAGTCAGGTTGTCAGATTTACAAGATTACGCTGGGCTGGTTTCCCAGGGGCCATTGGGCGAACTGGTCACTAACGGTGTGGTTGATCGTTTTGTTAAATCACCCACCACCATTGAGCAAAAAAAACAGAACGCGCTGTCTTGGTTGGCAAAAATGCAAGGAGACGCTGAATGAGCGTGGTTTGCATTATCGACACTAGCGTGTTTTTAAACTTATTAAACGTGCCAGGAAAGAATCAGGATAAAACTGAAATTATTGCTTCATATAAAGACTATGCCTCCCTTGGTGCCACTTTCATTTTACCCATGGCTACCATCGTCGAAACAGGAAACCATATAGCCCAAAATGGTGACGGTGGGACACGACGCCAAACCGCTAAACGATTTTGTGCGGCTGTAGAAGCCGCCTTTATGGGCAGCGCACCCTATCAAGTCAGTGAGTTTCCCAGTGCTAAAGAAGTTTTACATTGGTTGAATCAGTTTCCTGATTTGGCTGGCCAAAATAAATCTGCAGCAAAGACAGGGGAAGGCACGAGCTTTGGCGATTTAAGCATTATTGAAGAATACAAAAAGTGCGTTGCACGATTTTCAATGTCAGAAGTATTTATTTGGTCATTAGATAGTGATCTGAAGCAATATTGTCAGCCAGCACAAGAAAATAATCGCTCATGCTAAATTCTGCCCCCAAATTCCAAGAAGAATACAGCGCTAAAATCCCTGCACTGACGCTGCTCACCAACCTCGGCTGGACTTTTCTGCCACCCGAAAAAGCACAGGCATTACGTAGTGGCAAGCAAGATGAAGTGGTGTTGCGCGATGAATTGCGCTGCGCTTTGCAGGCCCGGCGCTTTCGTTTCGAGGGGCGTGAGCAGGCTCTGTCTGAAAAAGCGATCGATAAGTTAATAGCCGAGGTTTGCAGTCCGGCTTTGAATGAAGGCTTGGCGCATGCCAATGAGAAGCTCTACAACCACATGCTGTATGGTATTTCGGTCACTGAGTTTGTGGATGGCAAAAAAGCTAATCCAACGATTGCTTTGATCGACTGGCAAAATCCAGGAAATAACAGCTTTCTGTTCACGGAAGAATTTAGTGTTACCCGCTCGGGGGGCATAGATTCGCGCCGCCCAGATATCGTCTGTTTTGTGAATGGTATTCCGCTGGTCATTATCGAAGCCAAGCGCCCTGATGGTAAGAAAGGCCCGAGTATTTCTGAAGGTATTTCGCAATCGTTACGCAACCAGCGCCACGATGAGATACCACGGTTGTTTGCCTATGCCCAGCTGATTTTATCCATCAATGGGCATGATGGCCGCTATGGCACTTGCGGTACGCCGGATAAGTTTTTTGCGGCTTGGCGGGAAGAGGATATTTCTGATGCGCAGATGTATGCGATTAAGAATAAAACAATCAGCCAGCTGCAGACTGATTCCCTTTTTAATCATCGCTCGGCTAAGGATTTGACGTGGTATCAATCGCTGCTGGCAGGCGGTGAGCTGGCCGTAACAGGGCAGGATAAATTGCTGATTAGCCTGTTGATGCCTGCTCGCCTACTGGAAATGGTTCGTTATTTCACGCTATACGATAAAAAGGTCGGTAAGATCGTCGCACGCTATCAGCAGGTGTTTGGCATTAAGCGTTTGATTGATCGTATCAATACCCGCCGCGCCGATGGCGGGCGGGAAGGTGGCGTGATTTGGCACACCACGGGCTCGGGCAAATCTTTCACGATGGTTTTCTTGAGTAAGGCACTGATCCTGCATGACTCACTCAAGCAGTGTCGTATTGTTGTTGTAACCGACCGCGTGGATTTGGAAAACCAGCTTTCTAAAACGTTTGCTTCGGGCGGGGAGCTATCGGGAAAAAAAGATAAGGAGCTGGCAATTGCAACATCAGGTAAGCGGCTGGCTGAGCAAATTAGCACTGGTACCGAGCGGATTATTTTTTCTTTAATCCACAAATTTAATACCGCGACCAAGATGCCAGAATGCACGAATACCAGTGCTGACATCATTGTATTAATTGATGAAGGCCATCGCAGCCAGGGCGGTGAAAATAATATCCGTATGAAACAGGCGATGCCTAATGCGGCGTTTGTGGCCTTTACTGGTACACCCTTACTAAAAGACGACAAAACCACCAGCAAATTTGGCCCGATTGTTCATGCTTACACCATGCAGCAGGCGGTGGAAGATAAAGCGGTTACCCCGCTACTGTATGAAGAGCGTATCCCTGATTTGGATGTGAATGAGCGTGCGATTGATACGTGGTTTGAGCGTATTACCGAAGGGCTGACACCCGCACAAAAAGCTGATTTAAAAAGTAAATTTGCGCGTAAAGGGCAGATTTATAGCGCAGAAGATCGCATTCGGCTGATTGCGCTCGATATCGCTAATCACTTTGTGAAGAATATCAATGATGGACTGAAGGGGCAGCTGGCTTGTGATAGCAAAGCATCGGCTATCAAATACAAAAAATATCTCGATGAAGCTGGGCTGTTTGAATCTGCCGTAGTGATCAGCGCTCCCGATACCCGTGAAGGTAACTCGGAGGTTGATGAAGCCACGATGCCCATCGTTACGCAGTGGTGGAAAGAGAACGTGGGCTCGCAGGATGAGCAGGTCTATACCAAGCAGATCATTGAACGATTTGATAAAGATGATTCGCTCAAGCTGCTGATTGTGGTGGATAAACTGCTCACAGGCTTTGACGAGCCAAAAAACACCGTACTCTATATCGATAAACCGCTCAAAGAGCACAATCTGATTCAAGCGATTGCTCGTGTAAATCGATTGCACTCGCTGAAGAAATTCGGTTTGTTGATCGACTATCGCGGCATTCTGGCTGAGCTGGATACCACCATTGCCAAGTATCAGGACCTTGCATCACGCACCCAAGGCGGTTACGACATCAACGATATTGCTGGGCTGTATAACCCGATGAGTACCGAATATAAGCGCCTGCCTCGTTTATACAAACAGCTATGGGTTATTTTTGATAGCGTTAAAAACAAGAATGACATCGAGCAACTGCGGCAAGTATTGGTGCCGAAAACCGAAGATCGAAACGGTGAGCTGGTTGATGTGAACCAGAAAGTTCGTGATGATTTTTATGAAGCGTTAACCGAGTTTACTGCCTGCATGAAGGTTGCACTGCAATCGGCTACATTCTTTGAAGATAAGAGCTTTAGTGATGCGGATCGCCAGCAATATAAAGAGGCGGTAAAGCAGTTTTCTAGTTTGCGTCTGCTGGTAAAGCAGGACTCCGGTGACACGATTAACTACGATGATTACGCGGTACAGGTGAAAAAACTGCTTGATAAGCATGTGGTTGGTATTGAAGTCAGGGAGCCTTGCGGTACTTATGAAGTTGGCAAAATGGGCGCTAAACCCAAGCCAGAAGATTGGTCTGAGGAAAAAACACGCAACGAAACCGATATCATTAAAACCCGTGTCGCTAGGATGATTGAGCAAGAGCTACGCGATGATCCTTATGCGCAGGAAGCTTTCTCAAAGCTGCTACGTGATGCGATTAGCGAGGCAGAAAAGCTATTTGATCATCCGCTTAAGCAATATTTGCTGTTCTATTCGTTTGAAGAAAAAGTGCAGCAGCGGCAGTTGGATGAGTTGCCCGATGCATTTGCGGGGAACCGCCATGCTCAGGCTTATTTTGGTATCTTCAAAAAAACCTTGCCCGAGGTGTTTGCGATTAATGATGCCCAAGTTGTTGATAAATGGGTGGGGCTGGCTTTTCAAATTGACAAAATGGTTGAGCAATCGGTTGCCGAGCATTCGATTAATCCGCAAAACATTGAGTCGAATATTCGTAAACAGCTATTGCCTGTGCTGTTCAGCGAATGCAAAGCCATTGGCGCAGGCATGGATCAGGCTAAAGCAATGGTCGAATGGGTGGTACAGATTACCCGTGTTGGTTTAAATGCTGCTGGGGGATGAGGTGAGCGTCGCTATCAAGCCCATACCGAGCAAGACTAACTTGTGTTTCAGTTATGCCGATGAGCAAATTTGTTTTGAACGGCTGCCACGATCTGGTCAAGCCAGCAAAATTTTAATTAAGGTTTTGCCAGATTGCCGTGTGCAAATCAGCGCGCCAGAAATTGCGAGCGATGGTGATGTCATCGCAGCAGCCAGGCTGCGTGCCCGGTGGATTTATCAGCAATTACGCGAGTTTGGCGGCCGCTTAGAGCATGTTCGCCCTCGGCAGTACATCAGCGGTGAAAGCCATTATTATCTTGGTAAACAGTATGTGCTAAAGGTGATTGAAAACCCGTCTGTAAAACCATCCGTGAAGTTGTTACGCGGAAGGATTGAAGTCACGGTGCGGGAAAAATCAGTTGAGAAAACCAGTGAATTGCTCTTTGATTGGTACAAAGTACGAGCTAAAGACGTTTTTTCCCGCAGGCTGGATGCGATGCTGGAGCAGGCACTATGGGTGAGCGAGAAGCCACCACTGCGAATCCTGACCATGCAAACTCAATGGGGAAGCTGCTCACCCGCTGGGCGTTTAACCCTTAACCCTCATCTTGTTAAAGCGTCTAGAGACTGCATCGACTACGTGATTTTGCACGAGCTTTGCCACTTAGCAGAACACAATCACAGTGAGCGATTTTATCGCTTAATGGGGCAAGTGATGCCGCAGTGGGAAACAGTGAAAAGTCGATTGGATGGGATGGCGAATGTGCTGCTGAACTGAGTTATTCCCTAGCGGGGGAAATGGTAGGCCGCCGTCGTAATGCATCTCTCACCTTAAACCCCTTAGTCACGATAACTGTCATTATCGTGACTGCTCGCATAGAATAAAATATGGCGGCAAAATATGGTTTAAGAGTGATGGGTGATGTTGGCAAAAATTGCGAATGGTTTGTTTTGTGGCGCATTACTCACTTTAATTTGTAAGAAATGCTTTGGGCTTTTTGTAATAGAATCTGCCATGCGTTGTTTGATAAAAATTTGCTATTGGAATACGCGATGAGCGATTTGGTGATTAGCCTAGGGTTTAGTGGTGTACCTGCGGAGCTGCAAGAAAATTTTGATGCGGCCCTAGCATATCTGCGTGCGCAAGTTTCGCCGGCTACGCTGCGTGCTTATCAATCTGATTTTAAAATTTTTTGTAGCTGGTGTGATCAACATGGGCTTTCCAGAGTACCGGCAACGCCTGAAAGCCTGATCCTGTTTTTGGCTAATCAGGCTCAAGGGGGGATTTCGGCTGTTACGCTGGAAAGGCGAATGGCCTCGATTCGCTATATTCATCAGCTTAAAAATATTCCATCCCCCACTGATCATGTTCATGTTCGGGCCACTCTGGCGGGGATTAAGCGCACACATGGTAGCCAGGCCAAACATCAGAAAGAGCCTTTGCTGGATCATCAGTTGCTAGAGATGCTGGCATTAACCCCAGATACGTTGGCGGGTGTGCGTGATCGGGCGATTTTGGCGCTTGGATTTGCCGGGGCTTTTCGGCGCAGCGAACTGGCTGCGCTTCAATTTGTTGATCTTAGGTTTGATCGTGTTGGCCATCTTATTTGTAATATTCAGCGGAGTAAAACAGATCAGTCTGGCAAAGGGTTTGAAAAGCCAATATATAACGGCAGCCAGTTTCAGGCCGTAGTGCGTTTAAAAGCATGGCTAAATGAAGCCGGTATTACCGAGGGGCCAGTGTTCAGGCGGATAGATTGGGCGGGTGGCGCTACAGAGCAAGCGCTGAGCGGGCAATGGATAGGCCGCATTGTTAAAAAATACGCAGGTCTTATTGGATTAGATGTTAAGGATTTTGCTGCACATAGCCTACGCTCGGGCTTTATCACCTCAGCCGGTGAGCGTGATGTGCAGCTGTATAAAATTATGGAAGTGACCGGCCAAAAAGACCCACGTACCGTACTGCGCTATTTGCGCCGGGCTAATTTATTTAAGAACCACGCTGGCGATGGATTCTTGTAATAGATTGCAGCATGCTCTTATTTTCTCTCAATGAGATCTGCAACAGATTGGCTTCTTGCGCCGAGGCATTCAAAGATTAGCGTCATTTATAAAGTTGTGCCTTAGCTCTAGGGCTTGACTCCTCCCCCCCCGTTTTTGCCTAGAAGCTCCGTATTTCGTTTTCTCCTTCCCTTCTTGCATAAAGCCTCAGCTTCGGCAGCTTAGATTTGGCGGCTCAGATTAGCTGAAAAATAACTGTGCATTGGCTAAAGAGGCAGCTTCTTCTCCATGACGTATCTCAGAGGGCGATCTATGGCAACTCTCCTAATTAGCTCCAGCTGGTGTGTGGCCTTGCGAATAAATGTTCACTGAAACCCCATGGAGGCACCTATTTTAATAAGGCAATGCAGAGCGATTTAAGGCATTTTTTTAGCATTGAACTGGCATGTTTTATTTGATATTAAAGGCTTTTTTGGTTTTGTTTTATGCAAAATAGCCAAGTATTTTTTGCATTTCGTTGAGGCTACCCACGCTTATATTTATTAACATGCAGAATGAGCAATCATTTTTTGCATGAATTTTGTAATCTAAGAGACTTTTTATCGCTTTTATTGTGTGGGTTTTAACGCATTTTATGTCTTTTTTCATCATTCGGAATTATTCCGAATTATAAGTCATTGAATTTAAACGATTTATTTTTATTGCAACAAATGGATAAATATTTCACGTATGGTGTTGCTATGGCCGCATTACCGTGCAACAATTAACGATGTTTATTGCAATTCTGGTCGAAAAAATGGATGTAGTTGCGGTTTTTAATCAAAAAGGTGGCGTGGGTAAGAGCACAACTACAGTTCAACTGGCTGATGGATGCTCCAGACGGGGTATGACCGTGCTAGTGATCGATCTCGATCCGCAAAGCAACTCATCCACTACGCTTAGCCCAACAAATCCAAAAAAATTGAATTACACCGCCGTAACCTTAATTCAGCGGCCGGATATGCGTATTGATGAGTGTATTTACGACTCTATTTTCCCAGGCGTTTTTATCCTACCTATGGTGATGAAAATGCGTGAATTAGAGATCGAGCTTTGGCGCAAAGATACCGATTTAATTGCAATGCAATTGGCAAAAATTAAAGAAGGCACGTACGACATTATCCTGATTGATTGCCCGCCTAATCTGGGGAAATTAACCCTGATGGCGCTTACTGCCGCCACGCACTATCTGGTGCCGGTAAAAGCGGGTGATCAGTATGCTTTAGATGGGATCGAGGATCTGGAAGCCACTGTTATTGAAGTTAAAAGAGCCAAAAACCCTAATCTTAAATTTATCGGCGCATTACTCACCATGTTTGATGGGCGAAAAGGCGTTGATAAAGTGACAGAAACGCGCGTCACAGAAACCTTCCCCGGAATGGTTTTTGATGAAAGGCTACCTGAATCTGTAAAAGTGAAAGAGGCGATTATGCGCAGGGTTTCGGTTTTTTCAGAGCCAAATACGGCGGTGGCCAAATCGGTTGCCCGATTATCTAAAGAGTTTCTGACAAAATTAGGCTACGAAGGTTTTGCAGATGAATTAGAAACGGCTGGAAACGATGTTGAATAAGCCAGTTAAAAAGCCAACTAAAGTAGACCAGCTACTGCAATCATCACGGCAAATTAGTGATGAAAGCGCGGGCGGGCGGGCTGAAATAGCAAAAGGTATTGTATCTGCGCTTCTTGGGCCCAGCCCAGAAACGCCGAGCATGAAGATTCCGCTTTCTAAAATATGCAGAAACCCATTTCAGCCGCGTGTTGAATTTAACCCGCAAGAATTAAAGATACTTGCAGATTCGATCCTTGAAGCAGGCGGCTTAATTCACCCGATTATGACCAGACGTCTCCCCAGCGGCGATTATGAATTGCTGGCGGGCGAGCGACGTTTACAGGCGCATGAAAAAATACTTTTATGGCCAGAGATTGATGCCATTGTTCGTGATCTGGATAACGCAACATCCGCCAAAGTAACCATTATTGAAAACTTGAATCGGGTTGATTTAAGCGATTTTGAAAAATCCAGAGCATTGCCTATTTTGCGTGATCATAATGCCGCCACTACCAATGTAGAGCTGGCAAAGATTTTAGGCTGCGATGAAAAGCTGATTCGTTCTTTATGGAAATTTCAAAGCTTGCCGCCGGCTATTCTCGATCAATTAATGATTACCCCGCGTATTTTAACCGTGACCTTTGTGGATGAGGTTTTGGCGTGGTGCGAGAAAGGCTTTGAGGCGGTTGTAGCAGAAGCTTTAAAGCTGGCCGCAATGGGCAAGCTTAAAAACAAAGGCATTCTTACTTTTATTGAGCGTAAAGCCGTGGCACGAAATGGCCTGAAAATCAGCAAAGGCCACGAATTAAAAAATGCGCAAGCTCAACACCTGGCAACCATGCTGGTGGGGCGAAGCAAAATTACTTTAGAAATTCCAAGAGGAGTAGATATCTCTTTGATCGAGCGCGCAGTTTCTGCGGCGATTACAGAGATTCAAACGGCTGAAACGCCAGAGTAAACAAAACCAGAAAAAACAAAAGCCGCCTTTGGCGAGGCGGCTTTGGATAATCAGCAGGGCTGTTGGTACGGTAGAGTCTTTTAACAGTAGAGTCTTTCAAGGTTTGGCGACCTTTGAGAGAAAAACCTACATCAAGGAACAAACACATCCTTGATTCTACGTACCCACTCCCGATTTTGCAAGATTTTTGCAACCGCTAAGCGGGTGGCAGGGTATGTCTCAACCTTTAAAAAGTGAATTAAAGACTTCTGTTATTGAAAACGAGCTATTGCCGCGCTTCCAGCAGGAGGGCACGGCTCTCTATCGTTTGCTGCAAGAGGCCGCCTATTTAGCGCGTTGCAGCGATAATAAAACCGCTGCGCTGATTCGCCCCCGCGATTACGCAATCAAATATCCCTATATGCAGATTAACCGAGCTAACTTTGTTAGCTGGCTGATCTTTGATCTTGATCACGATAACGCGATGATCTGGCAAGATAAAGGCCTGCCTGCGCCTAATCTGATCGTTCAAAATAGCCAAAATGGTCATGCGCATCTGTATTACGCCATTGCGCCCGTTTGCACCTCTGAGCGCGCCCGATCTAAGCCTATTCATTATATGAAGGCGATTTACGCCGCATTTGCGCGCGAGCTAAAAGCAGATACGGAATATCACAGCGGCCCGGTTGCCAAAACACCGGGGCATTCGTGGTGGCGCACCTCAGAGCTACACCCTCATATCTACGAGCTATCCGAGCTGGCAGATTGCGTAGAGCTGGCCAGCGCATCGCCATGGGCAAAAAGCCCCAATCTGGATGCAGTTTCTCATTCCCGCAACTGCATGCTGTTTGAAAAGCTACGCTATTACGCTTATTCCATTGTTAGCAGGCAAAAAACTGAAGGCTCTTTCCTGAGTTTTACCCGCTTGCTTGAAGCATTTGCCCACAATAAAAACGCCTTTCGTAGCCTAGGGTTTGCTGCCGATTTAAGCCTATCTGATTTGCGAGCCACGGTTAAATCAGTAGCAAGGTGGACATGGGATAAATACAGCGGTAGTAGCCGCTGCCACAGAGGCGTTATGGCGCTTGATCAAAGCTTGCCGCTGGCTGAAAAGCAAGCATTAGCGGCAGAACGCACGCATTCCGCCCGCAAACAAAAGACTGAAGGCCAGATTCGCGCCGCCTGCCGCATCTTGCAGCAACAGGGCAAAGCACTGCTGCATGAAGCAATCGCCCAGGCGGCAAAGCTATCCAGGCAAACGGTAGCCAAATACAAGCATGTGCTGGAAGAAGTCAAAAAGCCTATTTCTGTATTAGCGCTGAGGCCTGTTAATGGCGTTCCTGCAGGTGTTAAGTATGCTGTACATCAGGTATCTGCCCCGCCGGGGGAGGTTGCTAGTTTTGCGGGCGAACCAGATCTGAGAAGTCCTGATGATGGATTCACACTTTTACCTTTGCCTGAAATTTAGTTTGATTAGGGTTAAGTCTTACTCATCCTTTCTTTAGTTTACTTTTTGCTTACCGTTTGCTTATTCTTGCATATATCCTACCTTCTGTCTGTATGGGTTATTGTGCTTTTAAAAGCTTTTTTTTGTTTATTACATGCTATTTGCATTTGCTAATATTATTAATTGTTTTTATTTTGTGGTTTTTTGCTCTTTCCACTTTGCAATGTATAGCTTTGCTTTATATCTTTTTTCATAGGTGTGCTCCTTAAGGTTTGTTTATTTCATTAATAGATTTGCTGATCTTTTATTTCCCAGCCATCTTTCTGATTCAAATCCTTTATCTTTAATTAGCTTTAGCACGGTGCTGCCAATTCCTTTTTCCTGCCATTCCGGGGCTACGCTAATACACAGGTTTTTATGTTCGCCAAATCTTACAATTAAGATGCCTGCTAATCCTGTTTCTGGCAGGGTAATGGCGAGTGCGCAGACGTTTTCATCTGCATTATTTTCTGCTATCCATTGTGCTGCCCATGCTCTGCCTGATAGATCGGGTAAGCGGGTTAGGATGGATAAATGTTCATCACGGCAGGCCCATGCTAATTCTCTGGCGTGTTGTGGCCCTAGTGGGGTTAATCGCAGCCCTGTTTCTTTATCTTCAAGTGCTTCAATTAAATGTTGCTTAGTTTTCAGGGTTTCTAGCCATTCTTGATAGCGTTGTTGTAGTGCGCGGGTTTTCGGGTGATTTGGATCAATGGTTTCAAGTGCATTTACTAATGTGCTGGCGTGTTCTTGATTTCCGGTGGTGATCTCAATCAGTGCCAGATTATGTAATGCGGGGCCGGGTGTGTCGGCGTGTTCCAATACATCTAAAAACCCTGCACGGGCTACGGCGTATTGGCCGATATGCACGGCAAAATTGGCGAGATCAAAGATATGTTTATCATTGGGGCGGCAGCGTTGCCATACATGATCGAGTGCGCGGCACCAATTGGCTCTTTCTTCTAAATCAACACCACTGCTGCATAATTCTTTTAAATGGGGTAATAGCCAGGTGGGGTTATAGCTATGCCGGATCAGCGCGCCCAATGTGGGGTTTGTTTCTTTACAGCCAAATAATATTTCAGCATCGGCATCGTTTTGTGCCAGTGTGCTCAATAAATGAAGAGCTTCATTGCCTAATACGCCGCTGATGCATAGTTTATTTGCACGGTGGTGCTGCTTCAGGCTCGGCCATTTCACGGCCAATGCTTCGCTATTGAGGGGAATAGCTTGCTGTGTGGCGGGTAAGCTTTGTGGCAGGTGTCGGCCGTGGGCTAAATCGCTAATGCAAAGTAATAATCCTTCTGGGTGTGCCTTACTGAGTGCGTCGACTTCTGAAAGTAAGCCAATGGCTAAGCTGACTACACCTCTATCGGCGCGGCCCTGCTGTTTGGCTACCAGTGCTTGCTGTTCAGGATTACTAAATAAAGGCGCTAGCGGGGGTTGATTACTGCTCTGGCCTATTTCAACGCTGATTATGTTTTTATGCTGTGGATCTAAAGGTGTGATTCGCCAATTTAGTGCTTCATCATCCAAAGCCACTTCGGCGCTATAGGCTTCGCCATAATCACACCACGCTATACGCGCTGGGCGCTGGCTGTAATGGCCGTGGGCAATTACAGCGGCATGTTTTCCCTGCTGTGGCTCGGGGTTGCCCGCGGCTAAAATCCACAAACCTTCTGCAATTAATGCAGCAATGTCTTCTTGCTCCGCTAAATGGGGCAGCGCGTGATAAAGGCGAAATACCAAAGGCGGTAAGCCCAGCTGCCCAGCGCGCTCTAAAAGATTGCACCACAGCTGCCAGGCAAAAGCACCATCATGGCTGCCGGGTAAGTGCACGGTAAGCGGAGTGCTGGTATCCATCTCCCCGGCAATATCTAATAAATAAGCAAATAGCAGTTTGGCAGCATAGCCCGCTTGGCCTGCATCGTTGGCTATGGCGGGGGCTTGCTCGCAAAGCGGGGTATCCCACAGGGCGGCTTCTTCAAATGGCCAGCTTAATATATCGGCCGCCGCATTACTTTGTGGTGGCGCTAAGCGTGGAACAGGGATGGATGTGTATTCTGCCATCGCTGGGGCGGGTTTGATTTGGCGCAGTGGATGAATAGCGGGGTGGCTGGGTAAGCTCATAGGGTATCGGCATGGGCGCGGTGCGCCAGAGTTGAAGGGAAGGAGATTTTTCCGCGAACGCGGTTAAATAAAAAGCGGGCGGGCCACAGCTGAGGGCTTCCCGTTAGAGGTATTTACTTGATACTACGCCATTGGGCGAATACTGCACTTTGCAGGCCCACTATTTGTGGGGTTTGTGTGTTTACTGGCCCGATAAGGTAATGTTTTTGTTCATTTATGGTTTATGAAACGTGAACAGCTCAAATTGATGAACAGGTGGTAATTAAATAGGTACAGGCGATATGAGCATATTGGTTTTAATTGTTTGATTTAAAGCAGAAATCGGGTGTTATTGCATAAAGCAGCGCCGGTGATGATGGCGGGGGTGTTGCTGGATCAGTTTTGTAGCGGTTTAGAATAAGCCGCTGATTTAATTTTCTAATTCAATTCGCTCGCGCCGACAGCTTTGTCTTCGCCTGTGCCGGGCATAGGGGGCGTAAATACCTTTCCAATCGACTTTGCCTTCGCTTAATTCCACTATTTTTAATGCCTGTTGCGGGCTGGGTGCTCTTTCCATTCTGCGCCAAGAGCTGGCTGCGCGCAGGGTGACGCCAAATAACTGTGCAGCGGCCTGATCGCCCACACAGTGAATATAAACTGCAAGCTCCATTTATGCTCCTTTGCCATTACTGGCTTTCTTGTTAAATTAAGTGACAGAGTCACGTAATTATCTGGGTAAGCAGGGGTTTTTGCAAGGTTTTTAAAATTATTTGTGGTGTTTGAGTTCAATCTTTTGTAAGGATTTTTAAGCTTGGCATGTGAAATGGCGGTGGAATATAGCGTAAGACTAAAGCTGTAGCAACTTGCTACACCCTGCTTTTACAAGCGTGTAGCCAGAAATTTGGCCCATTGCGTGCATAAAAATGAGTAAATTTGTATGTAAGTGCTGACTAATGCGGTGGCAAGTATGGGTTTGCTTTTTTATTTAAAGTGCAAAAATATGGCTACTATGTATATTTAATCAACATAAAAACCAAATTATTAGCTTTTATATTTTATAAAGGCACTGCCTTGTATTTATAGCTAGTATAATGGCTATATCAATACTAATTTACTTCTAAAAGACAAAATGTTGGACTTTACTTTTGCTACGTATGCAGAAATTTGCGCTGAGCTGGGTTTGCGGCTTAAGCGTCAGCGCTTGGCGCAAGCCATCACCCAAAAAGACTTGGCCACCAGCGCGGGTGTGGCCGTGGGTACGGTTAAAAATTTGGAAAGCACGGGAGTTGCGTCTTTGGAATCTGCCATTCGCATTGTGATGGCTTTAGGGCTTGCCGATGAGCTGGCTGCGCTGTTTCAGCTGCAAGTGGCCAGCTCGATAGCCCAAATGGAACGCGCCCAACTGGTCGAGCGTAAACGCGCGCCCAGCAAGAGCACGCGTGCGAAATGATTAAAAAAGTGGATGTATTTTATGAAGGCTGGGGCGAGCGTTGGCATCTTGGCACGCTGGCGGATGATGGGCGCAAACTGCTGTTTGAATACAGTACACAGGCCATCACACAAGGCCTGGAATTATCCCCGCGCCACCTTAAAGTACGCCAACAAGCTTATAGCGATTTTCCTGCGTACCAGCTGGGCCTGCCGGGCTTGATTGCCGATGCGCTGCCCGATGGCTGGGGCTTATTGTTAATGGATAGGTTGTTTCGCCAAAATGGCATGGCTGCAGAGCGCATATCGGTACTCGATCGTTTGTCATTTATTGCAAGCCGGGCAATGGGCGCATTGAGTTTTCTGCCCGCCAGCGAGGTAAGCTTACCTACGGACGACGTGCACTTAATTAATCTGGCGCAGCAAGCGCAAGCCTTACTTAATGGGCAAGACAGTGCCATCTTAAAGCAGCTGGCCTTGATAGGTGGCTCGCCACACGGTGCGCGCCCTAAGGTATTGGTGCATTACGCAGTGGGCAGCGATCACATCAGCACACAAGCCTTTACGGGAAGTGTGCCTTGGCTGGTTAAATTTCAGGCGCAAAACGAGCATAAAGAAGTCTGCGCGATTGAAAACCTATACGCCCAATTGGCGCGTGATTGTGGCTTGGCGATACCCGCCACACGCTATATAGATCTTGATAACAAGCTGGCCGCATTTGGAATAGAGCGCTTTGATGTGGCAGGGGCGATGCGTATTCCTACGCACACGCTGGCTGGCCTGTTGCACGCTGATTTTCGCCTGCCTGGCACGGTGGATTACACAACGTTTTTGCGTGCGACGCGATTTTTAACTAAAGACGAGCGCGAAGTACAAAAAGCATACGAGCGCACCGTTTTTAATGTGCTATTCAATAATCGCGACGATCATCCAAAAAACTTTTCCTACCTATTGCAACAAGACCGCCGCTGGGTGCTATCCCCCGCTTACGATCTGACCTTTTGTACTGGCCCCAGTGGCTATCACCAGATGGATGTTTGCGGTGAAGCGCTAAATATCACCCGCGCCCACCTATTGCGGCTGGCCGAGCAATGCACGGTAGATGTGCGCTGGGCAGCGCAAATACTGGAGCGGCAACTGGTCGTATCCGCCACCTTTGCCCAGCTGGTTAAGCAATACGATATCCGCAGCACCAGCCAAAAGCACATAGGCAACATCATTGCGCAGAACGCCACACGGCTAAAAACCTATTAAAGTGGCCAACTGCACTCGGTGTTTTAGCATCCATAAGTGTGGCAAGTTGCTACACTTTCTGGCTTAAATGTAGGCTGGATTTATCCCAAAATCGCGTAGCACCGCACGCATTTAACTCATTTCCACACTGGCCGTGTGTAAACGATATGCAGCCCAGATCTCTCGAAAATAATTTGTTTCTGTTTTACTACCTTCGGAAACAAGCAGAATGCGGTCGTTACATGTTTACTCAAATTCTTGACCCAATCCGTAGGATAGAGCTGTGCGAGAAGATGCTGGCGACAGGACTGCCGTTATAGGCATAAGTATCTACACAAGGTTATGACACTACTTCAGCGCCGTAACTTCCCCCTTTTTGAAGGGGGATTGCATTGAGGGAGGGGCCTTTGTGAATATTGTAGTGGGCACACTTTGTAAATAAAACAGTGCCAAATCCCCCTTTTGTAAAGGGAGGAGCAAGTGTACTGACTTGTGTAGATAGCTATGGTTATAGGGAAATCGCAATAGCATGAATCCATCATGCTTGATTGCGAGTCGTACACTTAAAGTAGAATTTCTAGCCCGTGCTTTTCGACGATAGATAGCATTTTCAGAGCAACGCCGCTTGGATGGTTTACACCAGATTCCCATTTTTGGATCGTTGATTCTGTTGTGTTGAGATAACGAGCAAATACAGGCTGACTGACGTGATAGCGTTCACGTAGTGCTTTGATTGCTTCCGCACTAAAAGCTTTAGGTTTTGTTAAGCAGCTTTCGTCGAATTCGCGCATTGTTTTTTGGGTGATGGCACCAACACGCAGCAATGCTGATGCTGTGCCATGGATGGATGCAAAAGCATCACTTTTGTATTTACTTTTAGCAGTCATGACATATCTCCACTAAATCTTTATGCTCAAGCAGCGCAACAATTTGAGCGGTGGTTATTTTCTCAAAGATTTTTGCGAGCTTTTTGAATTCTTTTAACTCTGCCTGATCAATATTTTCTCTATCTTTTTTATGAAAAAGGTATTGAAAAATCCAATACTTGCCACCTTTAGCCAAGATGATCGAGCGGTCTTGGTTTTTGTTCAGGGGCTTCTTCCAAACGCCCCTGCCAAGATCATCAGCTTGCCCAAGCTGAATTTCTTTGATTGCGGCGCATAGCACCTTATCGGCGATGTCAGATTTCTTTGCCTCCTTGGAAAAGGAATCTGTTTTGAAGATTCGATTCAGCATGTTTAAAATGTAGCATTTAGTGCTACCTATATCAACATCTGCCACTCTGGCAACGTTTGTGCGCACGCTGACTGCGCTGGTGTGAGAGTGGAATGATGCATTTGACGGAATGTGCTGTGTGGGCTGGGGGCGGGCTTGGATTGCGGGTGGGATTGATAAAGTGGGTGAATGGGACTCCGCTTTTACTCTGACCCCAGCTATTCCGCGGTCGATGCCGGAATCAAGATTTGATTTTGTGTAATCACTCGATTACACTTTGTTCATGACATACACAGTGAAACAACTCGACGAATTCTCTGTTTGGCTCAAGAGCCTGAAGGACGGGCTAACTAGGCAGCGCCTCATCAAGCGACTGCGCAAGGCTCAGCTTGGCAATTTAGGCGACGTGGAGACTGTTGGCGAAGGTGTTTTTGAGATGCGCGAACACTTCGGGCCAGGCTGGCGCATGTACTATGTTCAGCACGGCGAGTTATTGATCGTGATGTTGGGGGGTGGAAGCAAGTCAACCCAGCAAGCCGACATTCGGCGAGCCATTGCGCTAGCAAAATCTTTGGAGGATTGATGATGGCCAAGAGAATTAAGGTTTCCGAACTTCCCGAGTTCGATGCAGCCGAATACCTGAACAGCGAAGAGGATATAGCAGAATACCTGACAACAGTTCTTGAAGAGAACGACCCAGCGCTACTTGCCGCTGCCATCGGCGACATTGCGCGTGCGCGCGGCATGTCGCAGGTTGCGAAAGATTCCGGCATTACCCGCGAAGCCCTATACAAAGCACTGCGCCCAGGTAGCGAACCCCGATTCGAGACGATCAGCCGCGTTTGTGCTGCATTAGGTGTGCGCTTGGTCGCTCAGCCGATGCACCCGACCGGCGCGTAAAAGTGTAGCAACTTGCTACACATTCACCCGAACTCCACCAGATAACTGGTCGTCAGATACCGTCACTTTTTTTACCCTGTCCTATAGTTCTACCATTCCCTTACCGTGTCGACTTTGTATGGCCAGACTACCCAGAACTTGCCCCGTGGGGATTGCCCAGCATGTGATACAGCGCGGCAACAATCGGCAGGTTTGTTTTGCCTGCGAGCAAGATTTCGCGGCTTATGCCGATTGGCTGCTTGAATATTCCATCAAATATCAGGTGGATATCCATGCTTGGGTGTTGATGACAAATCATGTGCATCTGCTTTGCACGCCGCGTGCGGAAAACGCCGTCAGCAACATGATGCAAGCTGTGGGCAGATTGTATGTGCGCTATTTCAATGTCAGCTATAAACGCAGCGGCACGCTTTGGGAAGGGCGTTTCAAATCCTGTCTGGTGCAGGAAGAGAGCTACCTCTTTCAGCTTTATTGTTATATCGAACTTAATCCGGTGCGGGCGGGGATGGTAGAGCTGCCTTCAGACTATGCATGGTCAAGTTATCAGATCAATGCCTTGGGTAAAGAATCGGCGCTGTGCACCCCTCATCCCTTGTATCTGGCTTTTGGCAGTGAGCCCGCTCCGCGGCAGGCCGCCTATCGTGATCTATTCAAAGACCATGTTGCAGGTGAACTATTGGCCGATATCCGCTTAGCGACCAACAAGGGCATGGCGCTGGGCAACGAGCGATTTGCCGCTGAGGTCGAAAGCCTGACCGGGCATCGGATGACGGCTCAAAAGGTGGGGCGGCCTGCTGGTTGGCGCAAAAAAACAGAGGAATGACGGATTTAATTTTACTCTGACCCCAGTTATTAATAACAAAGCCAAAGAATTTGTAAATGATGTAATCAGATCAGGTAAAAGTAAAAAATTAGTTTTGTTGAAAAGATATCACAACGAAAAGCAAATGTTAGCTAAGAATGAATTTATGCATGGAA